>JAQGOD010000344.1 GCA_028293775.1 Gammaproteobacteria bacterium | reverse complement strand
GTGGCTGTCGGAGCGATTGCCGCGGGCGCAGCGGACGTTGTCATTGCAGGCGGTGCAGAGAGCATGTCGCGCGTACCTATGGGCGGCAATCGTGATGTTCACGGAGAGCCGTTCGGTTGGCTGGCGTCGCAACGATTCGATCTCGTAAGCCAAGGTGAGGCGGCAGAGCGGATCATCGACACTTGGGCTTTATCGCGGCAGGACCTCGACGAATATGCGGTCGAAAGTCATCGCCGTGCAGCGGCGGCCGCTGACTCGGGCTTCTTTCGCAATGAAATCGTACCCGTCCCGGTTGCATCTTTGAGCGAAAATCGAGAGAGCTCGGCACCTGAATTCGCCAATGATGAGACCATACGCCGCGATACCAGCAAGGAGAAGCTGGCCAAGTTAAAAACCAGTTTTCGACCCGAAGGGCGCGTCACCGCGGGTAATGCATCGCAGATCTCGGACGGTGCCGCCGCCCTGTTGTTGATGTCCGAAAGCGCTGCACAGCGCCTCGCTGTTAAACCGCTTGCAAGGATTCGTTCGCTGACGACAGTGGGATCCGATCCCACCCTCATGCTGACCGGCCCGATTGCTGCCACGCTGAAGGTTTTGCAACGAGCAGGGCTCACCAAGGAAGACATCGACCTGTTTGAGGTGAACGAGGCATTTGCCTGTGTGCCGCTGATTTGGATGCGGGAACTCGGCATCGCTCACGATCGCCTCAATGTTAACGGCGGCGCCATCGCGCTGGGGCATCCGCTCGGGGCCAGCGGCGCGAGGATTATGACCACGCTGTTGCACGAACTCGAGCGACGCCAGGCCCGCTTCGGGCTGCAGGCAATTTGCTGCGCAGGCGGCATGGCGACTGCGACTATTCTTGAACGGTTGGACTAGATAGCGGAGGGTGGCATGCCGAGAGTTGCTCCGGTCCCGGTCGAGTTGCTACCGCCTGCGCTCGCCTCGTTGATTGAGAAGGGGCAGGCCAACCGCATGCTCAGCTCCACGATACCCGTGCGGATCTGGGCGCATCGCCCCGGTGTCGCTGCCGCCTGGTTGGGCGCACTCGAAGAGATGCACCTGCGCAGCTGCCTGCCCGAACGCCTGCGCGAACTGGTGAGATTGCGGATCGCCAGTATCACCACGTGCCAGGCGTGCATGCTGGCCCGCAAATCGGATAGCGTCACGGAAGAGGATCTCGCGTGCTTGTCGGCCGAGCATCCGCGCTTCACCGCAGCGGAGCGCGCAGCCTTGCGGTATGCGGAGCTGTTCGCGGGTGACTATTTCGCGATTGACGAGGACCTATTTGCCAAGCTCGCGGAGTATTTCAAAACTGAGCAGATCGTAGAATTGAATCTTTATTGCGCGCTAATGTTGGCCGGCGGGCGGATGACTTACGTGCAGCGCGGGTATGAGGAAGGGGCTGTTGCTACAGCGAGCGGCTGATGATCTCTTTCATGATTTCCGAAGTTCCGCCATAGATTCTCGCGACGCGGGCATCGACCCAGGCGCGCGATACCTTGTACTCACTCATGAAGCCGTAGCCGCCGTGCAATTGCAAAAACTCATCGAGAAGGCGGCCCTGCATTTCGGAACCCACCAGCTTGGCCATTGCAGCAGTCTCCGGCGTCAGTTCACCCCGCATGACCAATGTCAGACACTGATCAACGAACGCGCGTAGCATTGTGAACTGCGCTTTCGCATCCGCAAGCTTGAAGCGGGTGTTTTGATACTCGAATATCGACTTGCCGAAGGCCTGCCGCGCTTTGGTGTAGGCGATTGTTTCCTCGAGCAATGTTTCGATCGATTGAGCCGCGCGGATGGCGATGATCAACCGTTCCCAAGCCAGTTGATGAGAAAGGTAACGGAAGCCCTCATTTTCCGCTCCCAATCGGTTCGAAACAGGTACGCGGACGTCGTCGAAGAATAGCTCCGAGGTGTCCTGCCCCTTGAGTCCGATTTTCGGCAGCAACCTTCCCTTTCTGAAGCCTGCGCGGTCGGCTTCCACGCAAATGAGCGTCAACTCCTTGGCGCCGGGGTTTAGTTTGACCGCAGTGACGGCCAAGCCGGCATTGCCGCCGTTGGTAATGAATGTCTTTTGACCCGAGACAACATACTCATCGCCGTCGCGTTGCGCGCGCGTGCGCATGGAGCGCAGGTCGCTGCCTGTATCGGGCTCGCTCATCGCAATAACGGCAATCAGTTCCCCTCGTGCCATGGGCGGCAGCCAACGCTGTTTCTGCTCCTCTGTTCCGTACGCGAGAATGTAGTTGGCAACGATCTCAGAATGAGTGGTAAAACCTACGGCTGTTGCATTCGCGCGCGCGAGCTCTTCGATCAGGACCGCGGAATGCCCGTAGTCGCCACCCGAGCCCCCGTAGGTTTGCGGAACGCTGACACACAATAGTCCCTCAGCGCCGGCCTTGCGCCACAGCGCCGTGGGCACGATGCCATCTTGCTCCCATTGCGAAAGATGCGGCACGATCTCGCGCTCCACGAAGCGTTGTACCTGATCCCGAAACAGATTGTGATCTTCGCGAAACAACGGACGCATCTGACTGACCTCTTCCTGTTAGATCTTACCGGGCCGTAATCGCTCAGCGCCCGCTGCTGCCCGGCGGCGCTCGCTTCTCCAGAAAGGCGCGTACCGCTTCGTGATGTTCGTCGGTATGGTGCGCAAGGGCCTGGAAGCTCGCCGAAAGTTCGAGAAGTGTATCGAGTCGCACATG
>JAQGOD010000335.1 GCA_028293775.1 Gammaproteobacteria bacterium | reverse complement strand
GAAGACGATGCGCGGGCTGCGCTGCGCGCCACGGAATATACCCGTCGCATGATCGTCGAGAACGGCATTACCTACAACGTATATGCCGATCGTCAAGGACGCGACCGTCCGTGGATACTCGATCCGCTGCCGTACCTCATCTCCGCGCAAGAGTGGCAGATGATCGAAGCGGGCGTCGCGCAACGCGCAAAGCTTTTGAACGCCGTGTTGGTCGATCTTTACGGGAAACAGGAGCTTCTGTCCAAAGGCGCTTTGCCGTCCGAAATCCCCTTCGGTCATCCTAATTTTTTGTGGCCGTGCACCGGCATCAACCTGCCGGGAGATCGGTGGCTGTCGACTTACGCCGCGGACTTGGCGCGTTCCGCCGACGGGCGCTGGTGGGTGATTGCCGACCGCACCCAGGCGCCCTCGGGGCCGGGGTATGCGCTCGAAAATCGCCAGATCGTTCGGCGTGCTTTCCCGCACCTGGCGCAGTCCATGGACGTGCGGCCGCTGGGCTCCTTTTTCGCGACGCTTCGAGACGAGCTGCTGCGCGATGCCGAGGAGGAGCCGCTGGCCGTCGTGCTGACCCCGGGTTCGTTCAACGAGACCTACTTCGAGCATGCGTATCTGGCGCGTCAGCTCGGGTTCCCGCTGGTCGAAGGACACGATCTGACCGTGCGCGACGAAAAGGTATTCTTAAAGACGCTCTCGGGCTTGAGGCGCGTGCACACTATCCTGCGCAGGCTCGACGATGATTTCTGCGATCCGGTGGAGCTGCGCGTCGATTCGGCGCTCGGTGTCCCCGGCTTGCTCGGCGCCATCCGCAAAGGCCACGTCACGGTTGCCAACGCCCTGGGAAGCGGCGTCTTGGAATCGGCAGCGTGGCTCGGCTTCCTGCCGCCGCTCGCCGAGCAGATCATAGGCGAGAAGCTGCGCTTACCCTCGGTCGCAAGCTGGTGGTGCGGCGAGCCCCCGGCGTTCGAATACGTCATCGCGCACCTATCGAGCTTGGTGATCAAGCCCGCGTTTCCGAATCAGAAAATGGGGCCCATCTTCGGCAGCGACCTCGATGCCGAGGAGCGCGAGGCGCTCATCGCGCGCATTCGCGCACGCCCGCACGCCTTTGTTGCCCAAGAACATCTGGCATTTTCCCAAGCCCCGGTGTGGTACACGAAAAGCGCCGATACGTTTTCGGCCCGTGCCTTGGGCATTCGCGTCTACGCCATTGCCAGCGCAAACGGGTATCGCGTCATGCCCGGCGGTCTGGCGCGGTTCGCATCCGATGCGCATGCCGAGATCGTCTCGATGCAGCGTGGCGGCGGCAGCAAGGACATCTGGGTGCTATGCGACTCGGAAGAGGCCTCGGAAGAGGCCACCGCCCCCATTGCCAGAGCCGATCGTACCGTGCATCGGCGTCAGGAGCTGCCCTCGACGCTAGTCGAGAATCTCTTTTGGATGGGCCGTTATGCCGAGCGTTGCGACTATAAAACGCGACTGCTGCGCGCCACTTTGGGCCTGCGGCGCAATCTGCCGTTTCGCGGGCAGGCCATGGAAATTTGCAAGCACTTCGGCGCCTCGGCGGTTTTCGATCCTGAGAAGCGTTTTACCTTGCGCGGCGACATTGGGCGCTTGGGTGAATGCGCGGCGCGGGTGCGAAGCAATTTGTCGGCGGAAAATTGGCGCGCGCTGACGGTTCTGCAAAGAGACTTTCGGCGCGCCGAAACCGCGCGCAGCGATGCGCGCGAAACCCTCGATAGCCTGCTGCTGTCCTTGGCGGCGATTGCCGGTTTCGCTCTCGATGACATGACGCAGGATGACGGCTGGCGGCTGATGATGATCGGTCGCCGGCTGGAACGCCTGCAATTCCTGGCGGACTTGATTTCACGGCGCTTAGCCAGCGACGGCACGCCGCTGCGCCAGGAGCTCGAATGGATATTGGAGATCGGCGACAGCGCGATCACCTACCGCACACGCCACCGCGCCCCTCCGGTGTGGGACACGACCATCGACCTGCTGGTCTATGACGAGCGAAACCCGCGCGCGCTCGCGTTCCAATGGCGGGTCATCAACACCCTGCTCATCGAAGTGGCGGAGTCCTTGGGCTCGAAGCCCCAAGAAACGCTCTACGAGGCGGTGTCGAATTTGGTGGCGTTTAAATATGCAAATCTTGGCGGCGATATCGGCCTGGCGCCCGGCTCGCGGCATATCCTGGCGCAACACCTCACGGATCTGATGTCCGCGTCCGCGCAGCTTTCCGAGCAGCTCACCTCCCAACATTTTTCGCATATCGATTTCGATTTGCGTGCCGTGTCCGCATGACGCGTTACGCCGTGCGGCACGCCACGACCTACGAGTACGGGGGCGACGTGGTGCATTCCCACCACCTCATGCACCTGACGCCGCGCGAGTTCGCGTTTCAACGATGTCTCTCCCATTCGATTGAGCTCGACCCGCAACCGAGTTTCATCCGTCAGGATGTCGATGCCTTCGGCAACGGGATCGCGCGCCTCGAATACGATCGCGCGCACGACAAGTTGGCCGTCACGGCGCAGATGGAAGTGGAGATTTTCCCTCGCGCCTTAGGCTCGCTGGACGCGACAGAGCCCTGGGATGCGCTTCGCGATCGCCTGAGCTACCACGCGTCGCCGATGGCCGCCGCGGACCTCGAGGCATGCCGCTTCCGCATGCGCTCCAGCCACGTGCCGATCAAGCTCGCCTTCGAGGAGTACACCCGCGATATTTTCTTGCCCGGACGCCCGCTCGGCACGGCCGCGCATGCGCTGATGCGCAAGATTTTTCGAGAATTCAAGTACGCCCCCGGATCGACCACCAACCGCACCTCCACTCTCGACGTGCTGAAAACTCGCCGCGGCGTATGTCAGGACTTCGCCCACTTCATGATTGCGAGCATGCGTTCATCCGGACTCGCGGCCCGTTATGTGAGCGGCTATATTCGAACTGTGCGCAAGGGCGGCGAGGCCGCGATCGGCGGCGACGCCTCGCATGCCTGGGTGTCGGTGTACTGTCCCCCGCTCGGTTGGGTGGACTTCGACCCCACCAATGATTGCATGGTCGCAGAAGATCACGTCACGCTCGCCTGGGGCCGTGACTTCGGTGACGTGTCGCCGCTGCGCGGTGTGATCGTCGGCGGCGGCGGCCACAAACTCGAGGTCGATGTGCGCGTGCAGCCGCTATTGGCGAGTCCCTGCGCTTAGAATCGCGCATGCCCGCAGCATGCGACGGTTGCAAATCATCCGCATTTTTCATTAAGAAATTGGCTACACTTGTCGCTATCTCGCACCCCATCGGACGATCTCATGATCAACGAGAAGCCCCCAAGTCGATTGGATCATCAGGTCTATGAACGGTTAATCCTAAAGCCCCCGGTGGCCTGGCGGGGAACGGGGGAACCCGACACGGAGCTTGCCATTCTGGCGCAGCTGTCGCCGGGCACCGTTCTCATGATGGGGGACAATCCGAAGCTGCCGAAGATGCCTGAGAGGCCGACATTGCTCGACTTCTTCCGTTATCGAGTCACTGATATTACCTTTCGGCACTTGTTGTCGAGTGCGAAACACGCGCTGGACGCCGGGCAAGAAGAGAAAATCGTGCTGGCTTGTCTTTTGCACGATATTTCCAATGGAATTTTGCTGCGCTCAGATCATGGTTACTGGGGAGCCCAAATGATCGGTCCCTACGTGAGCGAAGAGATCGCTTGGGCCGTGCAGAATCACCAAGCGTTGCGTTATTTTGCTGACGAGGCGGTTGGGTACAAATACCCCGAGGCGTATGTGCGATTTTTCGGCGCGGAGTACTTGCCGCCCGAATACATTCGACATGAAGCGCAAGCGGCGCGAAAGCATCGGTGGTACATGAGCGCCCGGCTCGTGACGCTCAACGATATCTATTTTTTCGAGAAGTCGGAACCGATCGATCCCGAACTCTTCACCGACATCATTGGAAGGCACTTCAAGCAGCCGAGAGAAGGTCTGGGATTCGATGGTTCGGCGGTTGCGCACATGTGGCGGTCCGCGATATGGCCAAATAACGCGCTATAACCAGTGCTTCCCGCAATGACGATCGGCAGCAAATCCATCAGCAGTTGCGAAGGGGCGTGAGCGTGCCGGTGTCGCAACGGCGGGCATTTGTCGCCGGCGATCCGCTAGCGCAGCAAGGACCGCCTCGTCAATTTCTTCCCAGGCTCGCCGATTCTTCTCGCCAGCCTCCACCGAGCGCTTTCACCAAAACCACGGCGGCATTCAAGCGGCGGGCGCGTATGTTGATGGCGGATAACTGGGCTTGAAGAGCGGCCGTTTCAGACGCGGCCACTTCAAGATACGTCACGATGCCCGACACATAGCGAATCTGAGATTGTTCAAGGGCGGTACCCGTCGCCGCAACGGCTTGAGCTTCGGTCTCGCTTTCCCTCTCCAGTTGGTGCAGCGCTGCGAGGTTGTCCTCCACCTCCTGGTACGCCGTCAACACGGTGTTGCGGTAATTCGCAACCTGTTCCGAGTAGACGGCCTTGGCGCGCGCAGTTTGCCCAACCAGCCGACCGCC
>JAQGOD010000331.1 GCA_028293775.1 Gammaproteobacteria bacterium | reverse complement strand
GGCCGATTGCTACTCATCGTATCCAGCCTGCTGGCCTTGGCGCAGGTTCACGCGGCAACGGGAGCACCGGCAATTCAACAAACCGTCATGCAACTCAAGTCGCTGGGTCAAACCACCATCCACGGCGGTCCAGTCAGCTCCAGCACCGTCGCGCTGCCCGAGATACAACCCGGGGATGATTCGACCGTTGGCGTCAAGAACCAGACTGCCGGCGTTGCGCCCAGCGCAGCGGCACTGAGCGCACCGAAGTCATTCTTGAATCGCCATCACGGCCTTGCGATTCCGAGCAAAATCGCCCACGGCGCAATCACCGACATCACCAGCCGATCGGCAGCGAGCAGCGCGGCGCTGGAGGCCGGCCTTCCGCCGCCTCCGACGGCGATTCCCAATCCCAAGGGCAGCTCAGTCATCGACTCATCGAGCTCGGTGTTCGGCTTCAACGGCTTGACGCATCTTGATCAGCGCGTCGCCGGCACGGGCATTTACACCAATACGCAATACTCCCTCGAACCGCCCGATCAGGGGCTGTGCGCCGGCGGCGGCTTCGTGGTGGAAGCGATCAATAATGCGATTTCCGTCTACGATGCGTCGGGAAATCTTTTGAGCGGTCCGGAGGCGTTGAGCCAGTTCTGGGGATTGGCGCCTGAGATCAACCGCGTGACCGGAGTTACCGGGCAATTCGTCAGTGACCCGAAATGCGTCTATGACCGCGAGACACAACGGTGGTTCGTCACGGAATTGATGCAGGACACCGGCACCGGCGGCAGCGGCAGGAACTTCAATTTGATTGCGGTCAGTAAGACCTCCGATCCACGCGGCGCTTTCCTCATTCTCTCGTACGATGTGACCGACGACGGTTTGGACGGCACGCCCAGTCACCCCAACTGCCCATGCTTCGGCGATCAGCCGCTGCTTGGACTTGATGCGTACGGAATTTATCAATCCACCAATGAATTCAGCGATACCAGCTTCAACGGCGCGCAGATTTATGCGATTCCGAAGAAAGGGCTGATCGACGCCACCCACGGCGATTTTTCTCATCTTTATTTGGTGAGCTTCGACGCCTCGCAAGCCCTCGTTCCTTATGGCGGGCTGAGCTATTCGGTTCAGCCCGCAGTTGGCTCGAGTGGCGAGGATGCGGAAGATTCGTCCGGCCGAGGCGTCGAATTTTTCTTAAGCGCGCTGCAATTCGGGAGTCCGCCGTATCAACTGCTCGACAACCGCCTTGCCGTTTGGGCACTGGGCAACACGCGTTCCTTGACCACATCGTCGCCCAATTTGTCGCTCACGTTTCAAGTGATGGCGTCTGAAACCTATGGGCAACCGAACCCGGCGCAGCAAAAGCCCGGCCCCATTCCGCTCGGCGACTCGCTCGGCGAATCGCTGGAGCTCATCAATACCAATGATGACCGCATGAATCAGGTGGTGTATTCCAACGGTTTGCTCTACTCAGGCGTGAATACCATTATTGGAGACGGCAGCCGCACGGGTATTGCATGGTTCGGCGTCAAACCGAAGTTCAGTCACGGCGCGGTCTCGGGCAGGGTGGTCCAACAAGGCTATGTCGCTGTGAAAAACGAGAACGTGATATTTCCGTCGCTCGCCTTCGGCGGCGAAAAAGGTGCCATGGTGTTCACCTTGGTGGGACCGGACTACTATCCCAGCGCCGCTTATGTCGGAGTCGGTGAAGAGGGCACGTCGGCCGTGCATATCGCCGCCAACGGCACCGCACCGGATGACGGGTTCTCCGGCTATCTCTACTACAGCGGCGGCAACGTGGGCCGATGGGGAGACTATTCAGCAGCCGTGTCCGACGGCAATAATGTTTGGCTCGCGACTGAATACATTCCCAATTTGCCTCGAACACCTTTGGCGGATTGGGGCACTTTCATTTTCAAAGTTCGGCAGTAGTTGGCCGGAGCCCTGCAAGCGGCGTCGCTTGCGGGGCTTTCCTCTCGTGGGCGCGAAGTGGGAAAATCACACTGTCGCAACCGATTGACGCATGGGCGGACGGCGCAGTCGCGGCGCACCGTTCTCGATTGCTGGCGTTACGCGAACCGGCGATCCCCGATTGGTTTAGGGCCCCGGCGAATAAATCCTGGGAACCCTGGCTTGTCAGTTTCCTGGATTTTGACTTAGGTTACTTCGACGAAGTGGAGGGACGGGTCGAACCAGGACCCAACGCTAGGGGAAGCCGATGGCGATATCACTCTACGACCTGAGCGTGCCGACCTTCCTGCAGACCGTGAAGGCCGTCGGGGGTTTCCTCGACCGCGCGGTCAGGCACTGCTCCGAGACCCGGGCAGATCCAGACGACTTCGTGCACGCCCGGCTCTTTGACGATATGGCACCCTTCCATTTTCAGATCGAAGCGGCCTGGCATCATTCAGTGTGGGGGCTGGAGGCCGTGAAGACCGGCGTGTTCGCCCCGCCCGCACTGCTCGGACCGGTTCCTTTCGCCGACCTGCAGGCCATGATCGGCAAAGCGGAAACGGCGTTGAAGGCGTTCACCCCCGACGAGGTCAACAGCTGGGCGGGCAAAGACCTCGACCTCCAGATCGGCCCGCGGAGGCTAGCCTTCACGTCGGAGACACTCATCCTTTCGTTTTCGCTGCCCAACTTCTATTTCCACGCCGTCACCGCATACGACATCCTGCGCACGCGCGGTGTGCCGCTCGGAAAGCGCGATTACGAGGGCCGGCTGCGCACTCGCACTGCCTAGACCAGTACCCTGTAGGACGCTATCGCTTTCAGGATGCGAATGCCGGGATCGTACTCGCAAGCCCCAGCGCAGCCCATGATTCAGATCAAGGCGCAGTCTCGATCACCGGCAGTACCGTACGAGCCTGCATGTCTACGAGTCCTAGCTCAAAACCGAAGCAGCTGATGAAGGCCGTTGCGATTGATCGCTTCGGTCCGCCCTCTGTGCTCAAACTGCGGCGGCTTCCGGTGCCGGAGCTGGGATCGCGCGAGGTGCTGATTGCGCTCCAAGGCGCCGGCGTCGGCGTGTGGGACGCTGACATCCGTAAAGGTTGGTGGCCCAAAGGGCGACCGAAGTTCCCCCTCATCCTCGGCTCGGACGGCTCAGGGATCGTGGTCGCTAAAGGATCGCGCGTCCGGCGCTTCGAGGTCGGCGACCGCGTCTGGGCATATGAATTCATCAATCCAAAAGGCGGCTTCTACGCACAGCGTGTTGCAGTGGATACCGATCAGGTAGGACACGTTCCGCGGCGAATGAATTTGCTGCGCGCGGGCGCTGCAACCGTCACGGCACTGACCGCGTTCCAGGGCATCAAAGACGTGTTGAAGATACGTCGCGGCCAGATAGTGCTGATCTTTGGCGCTACAGGCGCGGTCGGCTCACTTGCGATTCAATTCGCCAAACGCCGGGGCGCGCGCGTGCTGGCCACGGCGTCGGGTCGCAAGGCAGCTCAGTTGGTGATGCGACTGGGTGCGGATGGCCAGATTGACGCCAGATCCGACCATTTGGTTGATGACCTCCGCGCACTTGCACCGCGTGGCGTCGATGGGATCCTCGCGCTTGCCGGCGGCGCGGCGCTCGATCAGTGTGTAGGACTCGTGAAGCGCGGTGGACGGGTGGCTTTCCCCAACGGCATCGAACCCGAACCAAACCGCAAACAGGGCGTTCGGCTGCTCGCCTACGATGCCGAGGCGAGCCCGCGCCACCTCGCAACCCTGCGCGTAGCGGTCGAGAAGGCGCGCCTACGCGTGCCGATCGCAGCGGCCTTTTCTCTTGCTCGCGCGGCAAAGGCGCACGAAAGATTGGAACGCGGCCATGTGCTCGGGCGCATTGTGCTCAAGATTCCTCAGGTTCGAGTAGAAGGAGAATCAAAGCGATCGGTTTCGCGATGAAGAAGCGCGCCCGGAGAGATTGCTGCGGGGCCTACGGCCCCTTGGCCTCGCTCGCGCTCGGCTCGCCCTGCGGGCGACCAAATCGCCTGCGGCGATTTGTCGAACTCGCCTTGTCGTCTGTCGGGAGTTCGAAGTAACACGCCTAACAGCTTGACGCGACCGGTTGTTCTCATACAAAAAAAGGTGGCGCGCCCGGACGGATTCGAACCGCCGACCACCTGGTTCGAAGCCAGGTGCTCTATCCAGCTGAGCTACGGGCGCCCGCGCGCAGTCTAGCGTTGATAGGGCCATTCGGAAACCTCAGCAACCGATCATGCCGGACGGCATGTCGTTTTTGGCACTGCTCGGCGGCTTCTTCACCTGCATCAGTTCTTGCTCGAGCTGGTCAATCCGCTCTTGCAAGTGGTCGTAAAAAGAGAACTCTACGCCGGCCCCCCAAGAGCTGAGTTCTTGCCAAACCAGTCCAACAAAGGACCGGATTCCCGTGGTTTTGAATGTCATAGGCCAAGTCTCGTGCGTTTAGTTCAGACCACCGCTGGCGGTGATGACCTCGCCCGTCAGCCAGGCCGAATTGTCCGAGGCGAGAAACGCCGCGACCGAAGCGATATCACCGGGCTGGCCGGTACGACCGAGTGGAGTCTGCGCGACCGCCGCTTTCTCGAAGTCCGAGCCAATGATCCCGCCGCTGTGAGTACCTTCGGTCTCCACAACGCCCGGATTCACGGAATTCACTCGAATCTTTTTTGGCCCCAATTCCTTGGATAAGACGCCGGTAATGGCATCCACCGCACTTTTGGTCGCAGTGTAGACCGCGGAATTTGGCGGGGTGATTCGGCTCACCGCTGAGCCGATGTTAATGACGCTTCCGCCTGCGCTCATGTGCTTGACCGCGGCTTGCGTGGTAAGCAGTAATCCCAAGACGTTGATATTGAACATCCGGTGGAAATTCTCCTCGGTGACTGACTCGAGCGGGCCGAACTCGTAGACGCCGGAGTTGTTCACGAGGATGTCGAGGCGTCCGAAATTCTTCACCGCTGCGTCGATGATGCCCTGGGCCTCCGCGGGTTTCGATACGTCGCCGCCTACCGCGAAAGCCTTTCCGCCTGCCTTCTTGATGTTAGCGACGACAACGTCCGCGCCGGCCTTACTCGAGGCGTAATTCACGATCACCGAGGCACCCTCCTCCGCCAATTGCTTGGCAATGGCGGCCCCGATACCTTTCGATGCGCCTGTAACCACGGCGACTTTTCCAGTGAGATTGCTCATTTTCCTGCTCTTTCCGATATTTCGGTATTGGTTGATTGAATTCTGACCTAATTCCTTAGTTCCGAACTTACGAACTATTGAACTATTTGTCAAGCGCTCGTATAATTACGCCATGAGGCCGCTATTTCATCCTTCGATTGAAACTGTGACTGTGGAAGGCATCCTCCACACCCTCTCCGATCCAGCGCGAGCAGCCATTTACGCCAGTATCGCGGGTTCGGGTTGTTCGCAAAATTGCTCTACTTTTCTGCGCATCAGCGAAAAAGAGATTCCCAAATCGACGCTGTCCCAGCATTTCAAGGCCTTGAGAGAGGCCGGTTTGATTCGTGGTGAACGTCGAGGCGTCGAAATGCAAAACACTTCCCGCAGCGATGAGCTCGAAAAGCGATTTCCGGGATTGATCCCGGCCATTCTCAATGCGCACAAGGCGCAAGCGGTGAGCAAGACACGCGCAAGTTCCGCACGGAGCAAGAAGTCTGCTCGCTCAGCGGCACGCAGCCGCGGCGTTTCTTGATCAAGCTGCCGCGTCCTTGAGCTTCGCATCCAAGAATGTGCGCAACTGGGATGGGGATACGGCTCCGATCTGTTGGGCGACCAGCGCACCTTTTTGAAATAACAGCAGCGTCGGAATACTTCGAATATTGAACTTGGCGGCAATCGTCGAATTTTCATCGACATTCAGCTTGGCGATTCGAATCGTGTCTCCATAAGCAGACGCGATTTGTTCGAGCACGGGCGCAATCGCCCTGCACGGCCCGCACCATTCGGCCCAAAAATCCACCAATACGGGGGTTTCTGACTTCAGGACGTCGGTTTCGAATGTGGCATCGCTGGTATGGATGATCCTAGAATTGCTCACGCGGCAGCTCCTATGAATGGCGTAAGCTAAAATCTGTGGGCGAAGACCTGTAGTTCAAATCGAATTTAGGTATATGTAGAGGCCAAATGGGCATGTAGGAACGAACTCCGGCAGCTCCATCCACTCTAAGCGAGCTCAAGAACCGACCAACAGATTACGGGAGAACGAAGATTCGACACGCACTTTTGCTGCTCATGTTGGCGGCTTCCTCGGTTGCGCTTGCTGTGCCGGCACCGTTTGACCTTAGTGGCCCCACGCTGCAGGTAAATGTGACACGCGCCGGCGCAACATTGCCGGCTTCCCAGGTCCCAAATCTGGCACCGGGTGATCGGGTGTGGATAAAGGTCGACTTCCCCGAGAGCCAGTCCGTCAAGTACTTAATGGTGGCGGCTTTCCTAAGCGGTACGACCAATCCGCCACCGGAAAAATGGTTTTTCGCGTGTAAGGTTTGGACCGAGAAGTGCGGCCAGGACGGTCTTGAGGTCACGGTGCCGCAGGGCGCTCAACAGGTATTGGTATTCCTTGCGCCCCATACCGGGGGAGATCTGCGGACGGTGATGGGCGCCGTGCGCGGACGGCCGGGCGCCTTCGTGCGCACTTCTCAGGATCTAAACCAAGCCGCGCTCGATCGTTCTCGACTGGAACGGTTTCTCTCGGCGGTTCGTGTTTTGAACGCGGGCGATCCGACGAAATTGAAGGAAGCGGCACCGCTCTTGGCGCGCAGCTTGGCTATCAAGGTCGAGGAGAAGTGCTTGGACAGGATCCCCGAGCTGCAGGCGCCGTGCCTCATGCAGGGGCAAGAATCACTTATCTTAAGTGACGGGCATAGCCGGTCGATCGTCGAAGCGCTCACCACGGGGCCCGGCAGCGATTTGGCCATGGAGGCCAGTTTTACCCCGCAACTCAGCTACGGCTATTACAGTCCCTACATCGCTTCGGTACTGGACATCGCACGCATCCTGGAGTCGTTTCGGACTGCGCAATATCAATACATCCCCGCGCTCGCCACGCAACGAGACGACAAGCTTGTTTTGACGCTCAACACAGCGCCATCGTTCCACAATCCCATGTCGGTGTTGGTGATCGCGCTGCCTGCGGTGGAGTCCGCTCAACTGCCACCCCTGCACGCCGTCGATCCGAAGGAAATTTTCTGTGTCCGCCGTTCGACGCTGGTGCTTCCCGTCGACGGCGCACCGTTGGCATTCTCAACAGGCTACGCGCACGGACTTGCGCTCAACGTGATGGGCCGAGATGGCAAAACCATCGCCCTGCCGGCAAAGGCCGACCCGATACAAGGCGGTTATGTAGTCGATACGACTGCTCTCGGAAATGCCGTGCTCGGAGACAGCATCCAGGCATCGCTCAAGGGATTTTGGGGTTTCGAGCCGTATGAAGGCCCCACCTTTCACCTCATCAATGTTCATGCAAAGACTTGGGAATTAGCCGCAGGCGATGAGGCCGCGCTGATCGTCGGACGCCAAGACACGATTCACCTGCAGGCTGACAGTGTCAGCTGCGTGGATGGCATCATGCTGAAAGATCCGGGCGGCAAGCAATTGAAAGTGGACTGGAAGGCCACGCGGCCCGACGAGGTGGAGATCAAGCTGCCGCTCCAGGACGCAGCCCCCGGCGCGATGACGTTGGTGGTTTCCCAATACGGCAGGGATCAGGCCGATACCATTCCAATTCACACCTTCGCCGATGCGGGACGAATCGATGGTTTTGCCATTCACTCCGGCGACATCGTAGGCATCCTCAAAGGCAACCGCCTCGACGAAGTCACGAGTCTGACATTCAAGGGTAATGTCTTCGTGCCCGGCGAACTCACTACGCGGCAGGGAACTGATGAGCTGCCGATGGTGGCGCAGGACCCGGCTTCGGCCGCCGCTCTGAAACCTGAGCACGGCATTGCGGCAAAAGCCACTCTGCGGGATGGCCGGGCATTCCCACTGCTCGGTAGCGTGGATACACCGCGGCCCGTCGTGAAATTGCTCGGCATGAACGTGCAGCCCTCTGCGTCCAGCCACGACAGCAACATTCAGTTAACGGAACAGAGCGAGTTGCCGCAGGATGCGACCTTGACGTTCTCGTTGCGCAGCCAAACACCCGCGGTGTTTGCACGCGATGAGAACATTGAAATTGCAACCGCTGATGAATCCTCCACCGCCACGTTGAGTTTCGCCAACGGCGGTTTGATGTTGGAGAATGCACACGTTGCAGTGGTGACGCTCACTCCTGCAAAGGTGTTTGGCGGGGCCGCCTTCGGCCCGTTGCAATTTCGAGTCAATTCCAAAGGCATCCTGGGGGATTGGCAACCCTTGGCCAACTTGGTACGTCTGCCGATGCTCAAGGACTTGAAGTGTCCGGCCACGCCCGAGCTTGCCTGCAAGCTGTCGGGTTCGAATCTTTTCTTGATCGACTCGGTTTCCGACGATCCCCACTTTGCTCATTCGGTCGCTGTGCCTGATGGATTCTTAGGCTCTGCGCTACCGGTGCCCCATCCTAAAACGGGTCTGCTGTATGTGAAACTGCGCGACGACCCCACGGTCGTCAATTCGACCGCGCTCCCTATCCAAGAGATACCACCAACTGCGGAAGAATCGGCACGTGGTGTGACGCGCACTTCCGCGCTGTCCGGCGAGACTCAACCACAGGCAGAGAGTCCTTAAAGTCACAGGCCGGCGATACGGGACGCGAGAAAGCGCCGCTCGGGTTCCAGCGTCGCGGTTTTCAGCGCATCGCCATAGGCGTCTCGCGCTTCCTCGCGCCTGCCGAGCTGTTCGAGGAAGCGGCCCCGCGCCGCGTGCAGCAAATGATACTGCGTGACTTTGCCGCGCGCCGCCAGCGAATCAACCAGATTCAGCGCGCGTTCGGCGCCATCCACCATGGAAACGGCCACCGCGTGGTTCAATTCGATCACCGGTGTTGGCTGCAATCTGAGCAGCACCTCGTACAGTCCGACTATTTGGGGCCAATCCGTCGCCTCGCTGTCGAACGCTCGCACATGCAATGCGGCAATCGCGGCTTGTACCACGTAGGGGCTCACCTGACCGCCGACCGCCAACGATTTGTCCACCAGGGTAAGCCCTTCCGCTATTTCGCTTTGATCCCAGCGCGAACGGTCTTGATCATCCAGCAGAATTACATCGCCGCCGTCCGTGACACGGGCTGTGCGTCGCGCGTCGTGCAACAACATCAGGGCCAGAAGACCGTTCACAGCGGAATTATTCGGCAGCAGTGAATCGAGAAGCCTTCCTAAGCGAATCGCTTCGGCGCACAACTCCACATCGATCAAACGGCTGCCCGCGGTGGCTGCATAGCCTTCCGTGAATACCCCATACACCACCGCGAGCACACCTTCGATCCGTTGATCGAGTACCGAGGGGTGAGGTGTCTCATAGGGAATTCCCGCGTCGCGAATTTTCTTCTTGGCGCGTACCAGCCGTTGCGCCATGGTTTCCTCGTTAACCAGAAACGCCCGAGCAACCGCCTGCGTGGACAATCCGCATACTTCGCGCAACGTGAGCGCAATCTGCGCCTCGCCGTTGAGGGCCGGGTGGCAGCACGTGAATATGAGGCGCAGCGTATCGTCGCCGAATATCGCCTCCGATGGATCAATCTCGGCGGCGGCCTCATCGGTTTGCGCAAGTTCACGCGGGGCGATATTTTCCCGAAAAAATACATCGCGTCGAATGCGGTCGATCGCCCTATTACGGCCGGTTGTGATCAGCCAGGCTCGCGGATTGTCCGGCATGCCGTGCAGCGGCCACTGCTCGACGGCGGCGGTAAACGCGTCTTGTTGTGCTTCCTCGGCTAAATCAAAATCCCCGAGCAGGCGGATCAAGGTCGCCAGGACCCTGCCCGCCTCTCGGCGAAAGATTTCCTCGATCGAGTTAGCGGCGGCACTCGCAGTCATGCGAATGCGCACGCCGGCGGCTTTAGTAGGCAATCGGTGGCCATATGGGCCGCACCTCGATGCTGCCGTACTTGGCCCCCGGAATGCGCGCCGCGATGGCAGTTGCCTCATCGAGGCTCTTTGCGTCGATCAGGTAGTAACCACCCAGCTGCTCGCGAGTTTCTGCAAAAGGCCCGTCCGCAATGGCCGCTTTGCCATCGCGCACTCTCACCGTCGAAGCGGTGGTCACGGGCCGCAATCGATCGGCGGCTTTGAAGTGCCCGGATTGCACGATGGATTTCGTGAATTCCGTGTACTCGGCCATCATCTTCTTGAGCGTGTCCTCGTTCATCGCTGCTGTTTCCGCTTCATTGTTGTAAATCATCAATAGATAGTTCATGTCGTTTTCCTCGTTGCGGCGTGATTCGCCATTGCATAGTCGAATCGCCCTCGGCGGATTCGACATGTGAAGACCCGTTCTTAAGGCCCCAATTCGCAGCTTTGGGGTCGTATTGGCACCGTTCAGGCGCCTGTTCTGAAGCGGTGTGCGTGATTAGTCCGTACTATAGCGGGAACTATGCGGCAGGCAGAGAATCAAATAAAGTTGTTAAATCAGATGCTTACGGTCTCCCGGCGCTGCGCTGGCGGCGTTCCCCCCGTGGCCGTAAGATCGCATTAGCTGCATATCGTCTCAAATTTTCTTTTTATAACTAGAGGATTCCCGATGAAGGCTTGGATACCCCTGACGCTCGTTTTCGCTTTTGGTTTTGCCGCCCACGCCCAGGCGACCTGCTCGTACCCGCAATCGCCCGCCACCCCTCCCAATGGGAACACGGCTAGCCGGGACGAAATGATAGCCGCCAAGAAAGATTTTGACCGCTACAACAGCGAGATGAATGCGTATCTTGACTGCTTGAATCTGGAAATGAGCCAACAACCGAAGGACGTTTCTAAATTGACGGCGGACGAGAAGAAAAAGGCGGACCAGGAAAACAAAGTGCTGGTGCAGAAGCACAACGCCGCCGTCGATGAGTTGCAGGCTGTGGTTGGACGTTTCAATGAGCAGTTGAAAATCTTCAAAGCGAAACAAAAGTAGGGACTAACAGCGCGGTGGACCGTTTCGCCGCGGGTTCCAAATTATGCAGGCTAGTACGCTCATTACGCCGCGTCTGGCCGAAGAGGCGATCTACTCTCGGCTGACGTGTTTGCCCATCGAATCACTGCCATTGACGCAGTGCGTCGGGGGAACACTGCGCGAGAATGTTTATGCGGAACGTGACGCCCCGCCGTTTGACCGGGTGTCCATGGATGGCATGGCCGTGGACAGCGAAGCGTTGCGCCGAGGCCAGCGGCGCTTTGAAGTCCAGGGTGTTCAAGCCGCAGGGGCGCCGGCGCTCAAGCTGAGAAGCGCGGAGCACGCCATCGAAGTCATGACGGGCGCGATCCGGCCGGTCGGCAGCGACAACGTGATCCCCATCGAACAAGTCGACGTGGCAGATGGATTCGCATCGCTCAACACGGTGGTGGTGAATTCTCCGTACCACAACATCCATCGGCGGGGAGCGGATAGCCGGCAAGGTCAACTCTTGTTGGAATCGGGCACTCTGCTGCGCGCGCCCGAGGTCGCTGTTGCTGCCTCCGCGGGCATGGCCCGCGTGCGCGTGAGCAGCCAGCCCGCCATCATGGTCGTCTCGACCGGGGATGAATTGATCGAGCCGGGAGAGCCCATCGCGGAATTCCAAGTGCGTCGTTCCAATGCCTACGCCGTGGCAGCGACGTTTCGCCGCCGCGGCTTTACCCGGGTGGGCAGCGATCACGTGCTGGATGACGAAAATCTGCTTCGTGAACGTCTCTCGTTGCACTTGACCACCCATGAGGTCGTGGTCTTGAGCGGCGGGGTGTCGATGGGAAAGTTCGACCTCGTGCCCAAAGCGCTGATGCAGTTGGGCGTGCAAGAAGTGTTTCACAATGTCGCCCAAAGGCCTGGCCGGCCCATGTGGTTTGGAATCGGCCCGCAGGGCCAATCGGTGTTTGGATTGCCCGGCAACCCGGTTTCCACCTTGGTTTGTCTGATCCGCTATGTGATACCGGCCATCGCCGAGGCCATGGGCACGAGGCGTACGCCACCCGAGCGGCTGGCATTGGGAACGCCCGTGAGCTTCAAGCATGCGCTGGCGTATTTTCTGCCGGTCATCATCGAGCATGACGACTGGGGCCGGCCTTGGGCCAATCCGCGGCCGCCGAATGGTTCGGGTGATTTCTTGAGCCTGGCGGGTACCGATGGCTTCGTGGAGCTGCCGCCCGGGCCTAACACCTACGCCAAAGGTTTCGTTGCCAACGTCTACCGCTGGTGATAGCCATGACTTCTCTCGTTCAGGACATCCGTGGCGCGCAGAATCCGATTGATCGGCTCGGCCGTCCGCTGCACGACTTGCGCATCTCGGTCATGGACCGCTGTAATTTTCGCTGCCCCTACTGCATGCCCAAAGAGCAGTTTCATGAGAATTACCAATTCCTGAAGTCTCGGGAGCGCCTGTCGTTCGATGAGATTGTGCGCCTGACGAAACTCTTCGCGGGCGTCGGCGTTCGCAAGGTGCGGCTCACGGGCGGTGAGCCGTTGCTGCGAACCAATCTGGCCGATTTAGTGGGCGACTTGACGGGTATTCCCGGAGTCGAGGACATCGCCCTGACGACCAACGGCGTACTGCTGGCCAATCATGCAGTCGATCTACATGCCAACGGTTTGAAACGTATTACGGTTAGCTTGGA
>JAQGOD010000005.1 GCA_028293775.1 Gammaproteobacteria bacterium | reverse complement strand
ACAGACCCGCTCCGCGCTCCACCTCGACGCGGATGATGGTCAAAGGCACGCCTAAATGTTCGCACAGGTTTTGGCTCACATCGCGAAATTTGGCTGCGGAGGCCTGCAGGCCGTGATCGATGTGCACGGCGCGAAGCGGCAGGCCGCGAAATCCCTGGCCCACGGCCGCCGTCGCCGCCAACAGCACAGAGGAATCCGCGCCGCCGCTCAATGCCACGACCAGCCCGGCGCAACCTTCGGGGACGGAGGAGTCCAGCGCCGCGTGCAAGCTTGCCGCGGAAAAACTCATCGAGCTTATCCTTCGCGGAACGCACCGAAGCCGCGCACCCGCGCTTGCCGCGCGTCGAGCAACTGGGTGATGGGCTGGTTACGAAGTTCCGCCAAGTGCTTGATCATGCTTTGCTTGATACCTTCCGCCATGAGCTGCGGGTCGCGATGTGCGCCGCCGTGCGGTTCCTTGATCACTTCATCCACGAGCTTCAGTTTGTAAAGCCGCTCGGCAGTGCCGCCCATGGCATCGGCCGCAATTTCCTTCTTCTCGGTGCCCTTCCACAAAATCGATGCGCAACTCTCCGGTGAGATCACCGAGTAGGTGCTGAATTGCAGCATGATCAGCCGATCGCAAAGACCGATCGCCAAGGCGCCGCCCGAGCCGCCTTCTCCGATGACGATGCTCAAGACCGGCGCGGCCAAGTTGGACATTTCGAATAGGTTGCGCGCAATGGCTTCGCTCTGTCCCCGTTCCTCCGAGCCGATGCCGGGATAAGCTCCCGGCGTATCGATCAAGGTGATCACGGGAATGCGAAATCGCTCCGCCATCTTCATCAGACGCAGGGCTTTGCGATAACCCTCGGGCTTGGGCATGCCATAGTTACGCCGCACCCGCTCCTTGGTGTCGCGGCCTTTTTGGTGTCCGATCAGCATGACCGGGATGCCATCCAGCCGCGCCAAACCCCCGACGATCGCCAGGTCATCGCCGTACATGCGATCGCCGTGCAGCTCATGCCAATCGCTGAATATCATCGAGACGTAATCCAACGTATAGGGCCGTTGAGGATGTCGTGCTAACTGCGTGATTTGCCAGGGAGAAAGGTTGGCAAATATACTGGTGGTCAGTGCCCGGCTCTTGGACTGAAGCCGCTTGATTTCCTCGGTAATGTTGACGCTGGCGTCCGAGCCGATGAATTTGAGCTCCTCGATCTTGGCCTCGAGTTCGGCAATGGGTTGCTCAAATTCCAGAAAATTCATTGCCATGAATTCGTTTCCTCGCCGCGCACTTCATTTCGCGGACCATACACTAAATACCACCCGTCGCGGCCTACTAAGTGAGTGAGCTTGTCGAGCAGGTCGCGCGAGGCGCGCACCGACCACGTATCGGACAAGTTCACTTTGCCGGTGTACTCCTGCCGATTGATCGCCACGCTAACCCCGCACGGCCCGCGCAAGTAGGGCTTGAGCATTTGCTCGAAGCGATTCATCCCTTGAGGGCCATCGAATTCGGCCGGCCAGCGCAGCCACAGCCGCCGCGCGAAGCGCTCGCGTGCGCGGTCGATGTCCATCAAGGATTTCGCCTGCAGGCGCCAGGCTTCGATGAAATCGTCAAAGCGCAACGTGCCGTCGATGATCAAGATGGCATCTTTGACGATGATGTCTCGATGTTGCTGAAAGACTTCTTCATACAAGCTGACCTCGAGGCGCGCGCTGCGATCGTCCAGGATCAATGTCACCCGGTTCGGCCTGCGCCGAATTTCCAGCACCAGACCCGCCACGGTGGCGGGCTTGCCAGCGGACCAGCTGCGCGCGCCGTCCGCCGGCGCAGGGGGCTTGGGACCGCCCACATCGACCAAGCGCGCGCTGACGAGGAATTTCAGATCCGGCTCATACGGCGTGATGGGATGGCCGCTCAAGAACAATCCCAACGTCTCTCGCTCGCCGGACAAGCGCTCCGCCTCGGACCAGTCCGCGACCGCGGTGTTCTCGGTGGCGCTCAAGCCGAACAGGTCGACTTGCCCGACGCTGCTGGCGCGCGAATTCTGTTCCCCCAGATGCATTGAGCGCTCGAGCTCCGCGGTCAGCGAGGCACGATTGGGCCCAATCGTGTCCAAGCTGCCCGAGCGGATCAAGGCCTCGAATACGCGTCGATTCACCCGCTGCAAATCGATGCGCCGGCACAAGTCCGGCAAAGTCTTGAACGGCCCGTTTCTCTCCCGCTCCTCGATGATGGCCTCGACCGCCGAAGCACCCACGCCCTTGATGGCGCCCATCCCGTAGCGGATGCTCTTGGGTCCCGCGACGCGAAATGCGTACACCGACGCGTTCACATCGGGCGGCAAGACTTGAAGTCCCATGCCGTTGCACTCATCGAACAGCGTGACGACTTTTTCGGTTTTATCCATGTCCGAGGACAGCACCGCCGCCATGTAGGCGGCCGGATAATGCGCCTTGAGCCACGCCGTTTGGTAAGACAGCAAGGCATACGCCGCCGAATGCGACTTATTGAAACCGTAGCCGGCGAATTTTTCCATCAAATCGAAAATGTGCGTGGCCTGCGCTTCACGCACGCCGCGGGCCACCGCGCCGCTGACGAAAACCGAGCGCTGGCTCGCCATCTCCTCGGCCTTTTTCTTGCCCATGGCGCGGCGCAAGAGATCGGCGCCGCCCAAGGTGTAGCCGGCCAAGATTTGCGCGATTTGCATGACCTGCTCCTGGTACAGGATCACGCCGTAGGTCGCCTCCAGCACGGGCCGGAGGTCCGGGTGCAGGTAATCGACGATCGCTCCCGTGGTGTCGTGCTTGCGCGCGATGAAATCCTCGACCATGCCGGATTGCAGCGGACCGGGCCGAAATAACGCCACGAGCGCCACGATGTCGCCGAAGCGATCGGGCTGCAGCCGCCGAATCAAGTCCTTCATGCCGCGGGATTCGAGCTGGAACACCGCCGTCGTCTTGGTGCTCTTGAGCAGCGCGTACGTCGGCGCATCGTCCATGGCCAAAGCGCTCATCACCAAGGGCGCTTCGCCGTCGCGGGCGCGTTGGGCATTGATGTCCCTCACCACCCAGTCGATGATGGTAAGCGTGCGCAGGCCCAAGAAATCGAACTTGACCAGGCCGGCGGCCTCGACGTCATCCTTGTCGAATTGCGTCACCGGGGTGCTGCTGCCCTCTTCGCAGTACAGCGGCGTGAAATCCGTCAGCACCGAAGGTGCAATGACCACACCTCCCGCGTGCGTTCCGGCATTGCGCGCGAGGCCTTCGAGCGATCGGGCAAGATCGATGAGATCGCGTACTTCGGAATCCGCCCCGTAAAGACGCCTGAGTTCCTCTTCCTGCTGCAGCGCCTTGTCGAGCGTCATGCCGATTTCCATCGGAATCAGCTTGGCAATCCGGTCCACATAGCCGTAGGGGTGCCCGAGTACGCGGCCCACATCCCGCACCACCGCTTTGGCCGCCAAGGTGCCGTAGGTGATGATCTGCGAGACGCGGTCTCGACCGTACTTGTTGGCGACGTACTCGATCACGCGATCGCGTCCTTCCATGCAAAAGTCGACGTCGAAATCCGGCATCGAGACGCGTTCAGGATTCAAGAAACGCTCGAACAAGAGATCATGCTCGATTGGATCCAAATCGGTAATGCCCAGTACATAGGCCACCAGAGACCCGGCGCCGGATCCGCGCCCGGGACCCACCGGCACACCGTTCTCGCGCGCCCAGCGAATGAAGTCCGCGACGATCAAAAAGTAGCCGGCAAATCCCATGGCGCAGATGACGCCGAGTTCAAGATCGAGCCGCGCCTCATAGGCGGGCGATGCCGCACGTCGCGCCTGCAATCCGCGTTTTGATTCGTCGCGCAGGAATTGCTCCGTGCTCGACCCGGCCGGTACCGGGTACGCCGGCAGCATGGAGGCTCCCAAGCGAATCTCCAGCGAGCAACGCTTCGCGATTTCAACCGTGTTAGCCAGCAGTCCCGGCGCATCCTTGAACAACTCGGCCATTTCAGCGGGCGATTTCAAGTACTGCTCCTCGGAGTAGCGGCGCACCCGGCTCGCATCCGCCAGCTGCGCGCCATCATGGATGCACACGCGCGCCTCGTGCGCTTCGAATTCGGCGCGCGTCAGGAAGCGCACATCGTTGGTGGCAACCGCCGCCACGCCTCGAGCGTGCGCGAGTTCCAGCGCTGCATCGGAACAGACCTGTTCGCCGGCGCGGCCGGTGCGCTGTATTTCGAGATAAAACCGATCGCCGCAAAATGCCTGCCACCGCTCGAGGCAACGTTCCGCCTCGTCGTCGCGGCCGCGCGCGAGACTTCTGCCGATATCGCCCTCGAACCCGCCGGACAGCACGATCAGTCCCTCGAGCACCTCGCGGTTCAGCCAGCCGCGCTCCAACATCGGCGGTCCACGCTGCTGCCCTTCAAGATACGACCGCGTCACCAGCTGGGTCAGGTGCCGATAGCCGACGAGGTTCTGACAGAGGAAAACGATGCGCGAGGGCGCGGCTCGCTCCCCGGGTTCGCGGATCCAGGCATCGACACCGATCAGGGGTTTGACACCGGCGGCCTGCGCCTCCTTGTAGAACTTCACCATGGCGAACAAATTGCTTTGATCCGTCAATGCCACCGCGGGCATGCCGGCGGCGGCGACGGCGACCATTAAATCCGGTACGCGTACGATCCCATCGACCAACGAGTACTCGG
>JAQGOD010000292.1 GCA_028293775.1 Gammaproteobacteria bacterium | reverse complement strand
GCACCGAGCTCATCAATGCGAGCAGCGAATTGGCTTCGCTTGACGCACAGTTGGTCGGCTCGTTGTTCGAACTTCCGGCGGGAAAGGTAGCTATTGCCTTGGGGGCCGGATTTCGCCGCGAGACATTGTCGGGTCACGCCGACGCAAACGGCCGGGTAACCGATCCTGTCACGGGGCTGGTAACGGGCAACGCGCAGCTTTGGTTGGGCGGCACGTATGCAGACCCTTTCAAGAAACACCGCGATATAGACTCGTTGTTCGCCGAGACTCGCGTTCCAGTGACGAGTCCGTCGTGGGACGTCTTCGGTCTGCATGCCTTCGACTTGACTGCGGCGGTTCGCGGAGAGAAGTACACCGATGCGGGCCGCTCCACCGTCCCGAAGTTCGGCTTCCGATGGCAGCCGATCGACAAACAATTTACGCTGCGCGGAAATTACTCCAAGTCATTCAGCGCACCGAGCTTGTACGCCGAGTATGGTCCCACTGATACGCGCCAAGTGGGACCCGGCGTGCTCCAGGGAGTCTTCGGCGCAAATTACACCGGCTTACCGTTCAACGGCGAAGACGGCAATAATCCCGCCCTGCAGCCTGCCACGTCTATTTCCCGATCCATCGGCTTCGTGTTGCAGCCTGAGGCCGTTAAGGGTCTTACCCTATCGGTTGATTTTTCGTCCATCAACTTGCAGGGATTCGCGGGCGGTATTGGTTTCAACAATATTCTTCCCAGCATCAATGCACTGGGTTCTGCATCGCCGTACTTCAATAATTTAGGAGTGGACAATTTCGTAGGCAGCCCCGGCGCATCGCAACCCTTCGTCCATCCGGGCGACCTGCAGGCATTTCTCACCAATCCCGTGACGGGCAAGGGAGACCCGACCCAGGCGAACCGGCTCTACGTGGTGGATCAGTTCAGAAACCTTGCCACCTTGATTGAACACTCCTATAGCGTCAACGCGGAATACGTGATTCCCACCCAATCGGCCGGCACATTCACCATCACGTCCATCGGCGCCATTTTTACCGATTTCAACTTCCAAGACGTGCCGGGCCACGCGTTCATACAATATGCCGGCACCACCAACAATGCCGGCGGCAGCGGAGGCTTTGGCGGTACTTTACCGAAGTACCGCTTTTACACGACGTTGGATTGGACATATCGGAATGTCGACGCGACATTGGGTAATACGTATGTTTCCGCCACCAAGGATACGGGACTCAACGGCACATCGACGCCGACGATTCCCGTAAGCAGTTACATTAGCTGGGATGCGCGCGCCGCCTATAGCTGGCACTTGGGAGCCGAGGCTAGTTCCCGAGTCTTGACCTTGGCGCTCGGCGTCAACAATCTTGCCGATAGAATGCCGCCGCTCGCACCCCGCGCTTTTCTCGACAACAACGCCGATATATCGACGTTTTCGCCCATCGGTAGACTCATTTACGCCACGGCAACGATCACCTTTTGAAATTCATGGAGACAACTGATGAGTGAAAAAATGAAATTATTCGCACTGCCGGTAGCAATACTCGCATGCGCGTGGACCGCCTCGGCGAGTGCGGAAGAAAAGCTGGGCAAGGCCGCGGACAATGCGATTTATGCGCAGACTCTGGTCAATGCCACTGTGGCGCAGCATCCTGAACTCATCATCGTGGGCATGCACGCGCTGAAGCCCGGCGCGAAGATTGAGACGATGATCGCTGCCAATATCGATCGCATTGGCAAAAAAGATGACGAAGATGATCTCGCCGTGGCACACGAGAAGAAGACGATCCTCGCTCCCAATATGAAGGATCCGACAAAATTCGAAGTGGCGCTGCCGCTTAAGGATGCCTCCGGAAAATTTATCGGCTCGTTGAGCACCGTATTCAAGTACAGCGCCGGCGACGACGAAGTTAAAATGCATGCCGCAGCCGTGGCCATCCGCGACGATCTTGCACGCAAGATCCCTACCAGCGCTGACCTATTCAAAGCCGCGCATTGAATGACGGCATAGGGACTCAAGGCAGCGTGGCCACGAGTATCTGCCCGCCGCTGAGCATGACGAGCTTTTTCGGGCCCAGGATGGCGAGGCCGTCGACATTCATGAGCCTAGGATTGGTGCTGCCGAGCACGACGGCGGCGCCGCTCGGAATCAGCAAGCTGACTGCACCGCCCGGCGCCATGGCCTGCAAACCGCTCGGGCTGCCGAAGTAGATCGTGCCTGCGGCGTCGACCGCGATACTGCCGACCGAGAAGGCACCGGCAAGCGTGGACACGCTGGCGCCGTCAGGCGCTATGCGCCGGATCACGCCTCCGAGCACGCCGTCGACCACGTAGAGCGCACCATCCGGTGCGAACGCGACTTGGTGGGGTGCCTGGAATCGCGCCAGTGCAATCGCGCCATCGACTTGCGCGCTCTGGCCCATCACGCCGGCGTAGGTCGTGACGTTGCCGGAGGAATCGATGCGCCGGACCGCGGCGTTGCCGGCGTCGCCGGCGTAGACGTTGCCGCTCGGTCCGACTGCCAAACCGAAGATCCGGTTGAATCGGGCGATCGCTCCACTGCCATCGACCGCACCGAATGCGGTCGTCGAGCCCGCAGGTTGGGTCGTCGCATTATCGGTACCGATCCGGCGCAGGCCGAAGTTGTCAGCCACCCAAAGAACGCCGGCGCTGTCG
>JAQGOD010000271.1 GCA_028293775.1 Gammaproteobacteria bacterium | reverse complement strand
GTCCAAGTGTTCGGCCACGATATAGATAAAGAACTGGAAGCGGCCAAATCCTGCATCGGTTTGGTGCCGCAGGAAATTAATTTCAACATGTTCGAGACCCCCTTCACCATCGTGGTGAATCAAGCGGGGTTCTACGGAATACCTCGGCCGCTTGCCAAGCAACGTGCCGAGAAATACTTGAAGCAACTGCAGCTGTGGGACAGGCGCAACTCCACCGCACGCGCACTGTCCGGCGGCATGAAACGCCGCCTGATGATTGCGCGCGCCCTCATGCACGAACCGCGGCTGCTGATTTTGGACGAACCGACGGCGGGCGTCGACATTGAGATCCGCCGCTCCATGTGGGAGTTTTTGCGCGAAATCAATGCGCGGGGAACCACCATCATTCTGACGACGCACTATCTAGAAGAGGCAGAAAATCTGTGCCGTCACATCGCGATTATCGAGGGTGGCAACATTATCGAGCGCGACAGCATGGTCAATGTGCTGCGCAAGCTGCAGACCGAAGTTTTCGTGTTCAATTTGCGCGAACCGCGCGGCGCGCCGCCCGAGCTGTCCGGCTTCAAAGCGACTCTGGTGGACGATCACACCTTGGAAGTCGAAATGTCGAAGAGCCAAAGCTTGAACGACATTTTCGGGCAACTGACGGCGCAGGGCATCGTGGTCAATAGCATGCGCAACAAGGTCAATCGACTCGAGGAATTGTTCATCCGTCTGGTCGACGGCAGCGTCAAGACGGCCACGGCCGCCGCAACGGCCGCCGCTGCCGCAAAGGCTTCCTGATGGCCGAATCGCGGGCGGCACTGGATTGGATCGGCTTTAAAACCATCATCATTCGCGAGTTCAGCCGCATCGTGCGAATTTGGGGGCAGACCATCGTACCGCCCGCCGTCACCGCAACGCTGTACTTCGTCATTTTCGGCAGCCTGATCGGCAGACGCGTCGGCCAAGTCGGCGGCTACGATTATATGCAGTTCATGGCGCCCGGCATCATCATGATGAACGTGATTCAGACTTCCTACGGCAATGTCGTATCGTCCTTTTTTGGTGCGAAGTTCGGCAAGCACGTCGAGGAACTGTTGGTGTCGCCGCTGCCCAATTGGCTCATCGTCTTGGGCTACACCATGGGGGGCGTGCTGCGAGGCGTCTTGGTCGGTGCCGTGGTGACCATCATTTCCCTGTTCTTCACGCATCTTTCGATCACGCACGTCCCTGCTATCATTAGTGCGGCATTCCTCACGAGTTTCATCTTCGCGTTGGGCGGATTTATCAATGCCTTGTTCGCCAAGAATTTCGACCAGATTTCCTGGTTCCCCACTTTCGTGCTCACACCGCTCACCTACCTCGGGGGCGTGTTCTATTCGGTCACCATGCTGCCGAGCTGGGCGCATGTTGCCTCCAATGGCAATCCGATTTTGTACATGGTAAGCGCATTTCGATTTGGCTTTCTCGGCACCTCCGACGTCGATTTGACTTTGGCCTATGCCATCATGATAGGCGCCGCCGTCGTGATGTTTGCGCTGGCAGTAACCTTGTTGAACCGCGGCACCGGCATTCGCGAATAGAGGAGAATTAAGTGGAAGTTAGGATCTCGCGCGGTTTGAGCGCGCTCATCGGCGCTGCGGCGGCCTTAGGTCTTGCCGGTTCGTTTACCGGTACGGTGAATGCAGACACAGCTTCGGCACCGGTCGATCTCGAAGGCTTTTCAAGCGGCGCCGCGGCCGGCGAGTTGCAATTGGAACAGCGATTCGATGCCGGCTTGTCGGCGGCGGATCTGCGTGCCTGGATGCAACAAATGGCCTCCGCGCCGAACCACGTGGGTTCCGCCCATGACAAGGCCAATGCGGAATTCGAACTGGCGAAGTTTCGCGAGTGGGGCTGGGATGCCGCAATCGAAACGTTCTCGGTGCTGTATCCGACGCCGCGCGAAGTCTCGGTTGAGCTGATTGCGCCCAATCATTTCAAGGCGCGCTTGAGCGAGCCGCCCATCGAGGGTGACGGCACCTCGACGCAGACCAAGGATGAGCTGCCGCCCTACAACGTGTACGGCGCAGACGGCGATGTCACCGGCGAGCTCGTCTATGTGAATCAGGGCATGCCCGAGGACTATAAGGAACTCGAACGCCAAGGGGTGAACGTCAAGGGACGCATCGTGTTGACCCGCTATGGCGGCGGCTGGCGAGGACTCAAGCCGAAGCTGGCCTACGAACACGGCGCCGTCGGCTGCTTGATTTATTCGGATCCGAAAGATGACGGTTATGGGCAGGGCGATATCTATCCGAAGGGCGGATATCGGCCGCGCGATGCCGTGCAGCGCGGCTCGGTGCAGGATCTTACTTTGTACAGCGGCGATCCCCTGACACCCGGGGTCGGAGCGGTGCCGAGTGCCAAACGTTTGGCGCTCAAGGATGCGAAAACCTTGCTGAAAATTCCGGTGTTGCCCATTTCCTACGCGGATGCCGAGCCCTTGCTCGCCGCGTTGGGAGGCCGCGTGGCGCCGCCGTCATGGCGCGGCGGCTTACCGCTGAGTTACCACATCGGTCCGGGGCCCGCTCAAGTGCACATGAAAGTGCTGTCGGATTGGAGTCAGAAGCCGATCTACGATGTGGTGGCGAAGATCAAGGGCAGCGAAGAGCCCGATCGGTGGATCATCCGCGGCAACCATCATGATGGGTGGGTATTCGGCGCCATGGATCCGCTTGCGGGTCAGGTGGCCTTGATGGCCGAAGCGAAATCCATCGGCAAGTTAGTCAAGGAAGGCTGGCGTCCGCGCCGCACCCTGGTCTACACCAGCTGGGATGGAGAGGAGCCGGGGTTGCTGGGTTCCACCGAATGGGCCGAACAGCATGCCGCGGAACTCAAAGCCAAAGCCGTTATGTACGTCAATTCGGATACCAACGGCCGCGGCTTTATCAGCGCGGAAGGCAGCCACGCCGTTCAGCACTTTTTGAGCGAAGTGGCGCGCGATGTGAAGGACCCGGAAACAGGGGCCAGTGTGCTCGTTCGCTCGCTGGCCGAGAGACGAGTCATGAGCCTCGAAGGCTCTCAAACCGACACTCCGGCGCGGGGCAATGCCAATGGAGATTTGCAATTGGGTGCGCTTGGATCGGGGTCTGATTACACTCCCTTCCTGCAACACCTGGGCATCAATTCAGTGAATCTAGGGTTTCAGGGCGAATCGCAATACGGCGTCTATCACTCGGCCTACGATTCGTTCGATCACTACCGCAGGTTCGTGGATCCCACCTTCGAGGATGGCGTGACGCTGGCGAAGGTGGCCGGGCGAGTCATGCTGCGTGCCGCGCAAGCCGAATTGATCCCCGTGCGGGAAAGCGATTTCGCCGCATCGGTTGCGGGCTATAACGAGGAGCTGCACAAGCTCGCCGATGGTATGCGAACCAAGACGCGCGAGCTTGCCAACCTGCTCGACGATGAGTCCTACAAATTGACGGTCAACCCGGACTTCCCGCGCGCGCCGCCGGCGCGTCCCGCCGATGTGCCGTACCTTAATTTCGCAGGGCTCGACAATGCCGTGGCAAGGCTGGAGCAAAGCGCCAAGGCTTTCGACAAGGAGTACGCGCGTCTGAGCGCGGCGAGCGATTCCGGAAGCGGCGCAGAGCGCGAACGGGTAAATTCTACGCTTGCATTGCTCGAGCAGAACTTGATGGATTCCCGTGGCTTGCCGGGGCGACAGTGGTACCAGCACATGATATATGCGCCCGGATTGCATACCGGGTACGGCGTCAAGACGCTGCCGGGCATTCGCGAGGCCATCGAAGAGCGGCGCTGGGATGAGGCCAATCAATATATTGGGGTGGTCTCCCGCGCGATCAACAACTACAGTGCTCGAATGGACCGGGCCATCGCGGCACCGTAGACTGCGGTAGATAATTTTAAGGAGTGGGTAATGACCGACGAGAAGCAGCAAAAATTTACGGCCAAGGTGCGCCGCGGATTGGTTTGGGTACATACGGTAGCGGCGGCCGAGCTTTCGAAGAAGAAGGCGGAAGCCACGGGCGTGAGGATCGAGGGGTTCACCGCGAGTGAACTCGCCGATGTCGAATCGGCGCTGACCTGGATTTCCCAAAACAAGGAATCGCAGAGCGCTGATCCGGCATAAGTTTTTGCGCGGGTCTTCTCGAGCCGAACCCTAAGCGCTTCGGCTCAAGGACGTTGTGTTCGTCGTGAGCTTGCGACGGGCACCACGGCACGGGGCGGGACAGCGCTTTAGAGGACTGCGCTAAACTTAAATCTTATGGCTCGAAAAAGCGCACTAGTCGTCGATGACTCCAAATCGGCTCGCGTCATCTTAAGCCGCATGCTTGAGAAGTATGACATTGAAGTCGACATGGCGGAGTCGGCCGAACAGGCCATTGAGTACTTGAAGAGCAACCGGCCCGATGCGATTTTCATGGATCACCTGATGCCCGGCATGGATGGCCTTCAGGCGGTGCAGGCGATCAAAGGCAATCCGCAGACCGCCATGATTCCGATCATGATGTACACCTCGCAGGAAGGCGAACTGTACGTCGGGCAAGCGCGCGCGCTGGGCGCCATGGGCGTTCTGCCCAAGCAGGTTCGCCCCGTCGATGTGTCGAAAGTATTGTACGAGCTGCATTTGTTGCCCGATCGGCGCGACACGACGGAGCCGGCATTGCAGCCGGTGGAACTGGAGTCGGGAACTTCCGTCGAGAAGCCGCCTCAAGCCAGAGGCGCGGGTGGCGGCAACATAGATTGGGGACGGCGGGTTGAACAGGCGGTGAAAGACCAGGCGGTGGACATCCGCCGCTTCATCGTCGCCAGTCTCGACAGCTTCTCGACACGCATCATCAGCGATTTACGCAACGGTGGAATACCGCCACCGGGCGCCGACCCGATCGCGCCGCCGCCGGTGCCGCCGAAGCGCAACGTCTGGCCCTTCGCCGCCGCGATAGCGGGATTGCTCATCGCGATCGCCTTTGCGGCAAGTTGGCTTGTTGCGCGCAACCAATTGGCAAGCACACGGACGGAGATGGCCTCCCTCAAAGCGGTGAACGCAGAATTGCAACGCGCGCGGCTCGACCTGGCAGCCGCGGTCAAAGACCTGACCGGCGCGCTTGCGACCGCAAACAGCAGCACCGCGACGGCCACAGCCGGCGCCAACGCCGTAGCGGCACACATCGAAGGAGTGCCGTACGGTGAAATCGCGTTTGATCGCAGCCGTCTCGAGGTGCTGCGCGAGATGCTGATGAAGCTCGAGGCACAAGGATTTCACGGCGTCGTGAAGATAACGAGCTCGGCGGGACTGTTTTGTCTTAGCGGCAATGCCACCGACGGTTACGTCCCTGCCGCCCCTACTTTGCCGATCAATCGCTGCGATATGATCGGCAATCCGCTCGATGAGGCGCTGTCGGGACAGCAACGCCAGTCCTTGGCGTTTGCCAACTTGATCGCGGGGGTGCGTCAACGCACCGGGGGCGCCATCACCGTGGCGCTCGAGAGCACTGGCACCACCCATGCCAACGTGCCGTATCCGTCGCGTACCGAGAGCGTCACGGCCGGTGAATGGAATCGCGCCGCGACCGCCAACAATCGGGTCGAATTCACCGCCGAGTCCGGCACGCCTTAATACGCGGACTGCTCCTAGAAGGCGATGCGGACGAAAACTTCCGGACCGCTGGAATTGAAGTTGAACAATCCCGATTGCTTGGGCTGCGTCGAGTTCAGGTGTGCGCGCAAGGACG
>JAQGOD010000268.1 GCA_028293775.1 Gammaproteobacteria bacterium | reverse complement strand
TGCCCAATAACAGTGCGGCGACTTAAGGATTCATAAAAGTAAACTCTCCATAGGGGCCACCGCGGCAATCGTTTGTGTTGCCCTGGGCGCGGCGGTGCGCGCGGCGCCCGCGCCGGCACGGCCGCTCGAGGGCGACTACGTCATCCATGATTTCCACTTTGCATCCGGCGAAACCTTGCCCGAGCTGCGAATGCACTACACGTATTTCGGCAAGGCTAAAAAGGATGCGCAGGGCCGCATCACCAACGCCGTGTTGATCATGCACGGCACGGGCGGATCAGGCCGCAGTCTCGTGAACGAAAGATTTTCCGACGTTTTGTTCCAAAAGGGGCAGCTGCTGGATGCGGAAAAATATTACATCATCCTCCCCGATGGTATCGGTCACGGAAAGTCGAGCAGGCCGAGCGATGGATTGCATGCGCATTTTCCGCAGTATTCCTATCAAGATATGGTGGCGGCACAATATGCCTTGGTCACCAAGGGCCTCGAGGTAAATCACTTGAGGCTGGTGATGGGCACTTCGATGGGATGCATGCATACCTTCATGTGGGCCGAGATGTATCCCGATTTCATGGATGCCTTGATGCCGCTGGCCTGCTTACCGGTGCAGATCGCAGGGCGGAACCGCGCGTGGCGGGATCTGGTGATGGATGCGATTCGCAACGATCCACAATGGATGAAGGGCGAATATACCAGCGAACCCTTGAGCGCTCTGCGCACCGCGGCCGGCTTGCTGCTGATTGCCGGCAGCGCCCCGATTCAGATGCAGATGACGCTTCCCACCAAAGATGCGGCCGACGAATTCGTGCAGAAATACCTGCAGCGCCAATTGGAAGATTTGGACGCCAATGACCTTCTCTACCAGGTCAACGCCTCGCGCGACTATGATCCCTCGGGCGGATTGGAGAAGATCAAAGCTCCGCTGCTACAAGTCAATTCCGCCGATGATTTCATCAATCCGCCCGAACTCGGGATTGCCGAGCGGGAAATCACGCGCGTGAAAAATGGGCGTTTCGTGCTGCTGCCGGCGTCGGAGCAAACCCATGGGCACGGCACCCATACCTGGGCCGCGGTTTGGCAGCAGTATTTGGCGCAACTGCTGGACGCCTCCAAAAATCCGCCCGCTAACTAACAAGCCTCGTCCCAACCTCTAAGTCTCGTCCGGCTGCGTCGATCTCGTTGACGAGCGCGTTGCGTTCGCTCGCCAACATGGCGCGGGAGTGTCCGCGCGGCAAATCATGCCCCAAATGGACCGGCCCGAAGCGCACGCGCATCAGGCGGCTCACGATGATGCCGCGAGCTGCGAACCAGTGCCGCACTTGCGCCGAACGCGTCGCGCGCACGGTCACGCTGAGCCAATGATTGAATCCCTCTCCATATTTCGCCTCGGCCTGCAGAATGCTCATGGCTTCGCCCTCGCAATCGGTAGCCGCGCGAAACTCAGCGACCAGCGTTTCGTTCAGGGGCCCGCGCATGCGCAGGACATAGTCCACCGTCAATGCGTGCGCTCCCTGCGACACGCGATGTGCCCAAGAGCCATCGTCGGTGAGTATTTCCAGGCCCCCATCCACTGGAGGCATCGGTTGAATGGCAAGCCAGCGCCCGGCGGACCGGGGTAATTTCAGATGTTCGGAAGCTCGGGATGTCGCGGCTTTAAGATCGAGGCTTTCGCCCGGCGAGCGATGGAATAACAGTACGCGCAGTTCCTTGATGGCGGGTGTGTGCAACCTGACGGGCCGTCCGTCCAACGTGATGCGGTCTTTCGGGCCGAGCTTTGCGCCGAGCGGGGGTACCTCGCCGTTGACCTTCAGCCGCGCTTCGCGAATCCAACGCTCGACTTCGCGACGCGAACCGATGCCCGCGGCCGACAGCAGCTTCTGGATGCGCTCACCGGCGGGGGGATCTTTTGGCGGTGCGCCGCCCGACCTGGGGCCGGCCTTGGGTTGGCGCACCCGCATCAAGTCGTGTCGTCTTGCGCACCACTGGCAACCAAGCCCTGGCGCGGAGCGGCGCCCTGCGGGGCCGGTTCCTCATCATCATCGGCCTGCGGCTCGACGGGCGCAGCCGCTTCGCTCGCATCATCATCTTCGGTCAGCACCTGAGCATCGGCACCCGGCAGCGTCAGCTGAACGCGCAAGTCTTCGAGTTCTTTCAGTTGCGCCAGGGTCGGCAGATCATCCAGTTTCTTCAAGCTGAAGTAATCGAGAAACTCGCGCGTCGTGCCGAGCAGCTCGGGTTTGCCCGGCACGTCGCGATGACCGACAACCCGAATCCAATTTCGCTCATGCAATGTCTTGATGATATTCGGGTTGACTGCGACGCCGCGGATTTGCTCGATCTCACCGCGCGTAATCGGTTGCCGGTAGGCGATCAAGGCCAGCGTCTCGAGCAGCGCCCGCGAATATTTGGCGGGCCGTTCCTGCCACAATCGAGCCACGGGCTGCGCGACCGCCGCCCTGATTTGAATGCGAAATCCACTGGCCACTTCGAGCAACTCGAGACCGCGCGTTTGGTATTCCTCGCCGAGCGCGGCGATAGCCCCGCTCACTTCCTCGGCAATCGATCCGTCGCGCTCGTCGAAAACGCTCGTCAGCTCGTCCACTGTCAGAGGCCGGCCGGCGGCGAGCATCGCAGCTTCAACCACATTCTTCACGTATTGTTGGTTCATTGAGTTCTCGCAAGTTCATCGTTAGCGGCGCCATCGTCGGTAACTAGCGACAGGTGCCGGGCCGGATTGCCGAGTCGAACGTGCAGGGGCGCGTAGGCTTCAGATTGCACTATTTCGATCAGTCCCTCACGCAATAGTTCAAGAATGGCCACGAACGTCACCGTCACGCCACGTCGGCCCTCCTCCGCGGTAAACAATCGCACAAAATCGACAAATGAATTGGTTTGCAGCAAAGCTAGAACATCGGTCATGCGCTGGCGTACGGACAAGGGTTCACGCTGCACATGGTGATGCGCAAACATGTCGCTGCGCGACAACACGTCTTGAAAGGCCACCAACATTTCCTGCAGCGTCACCGCCGGCGGGACGCGTACGACTTTCCGGTCGACTAGCTCCGCCGAGGCTATCCAGGTGTCGCGGTCCAGGCGTGCCATCCGGTCTATGCCTTCCGCTGCGCGTTTGAAGCGCTCGTATTCCTGCAACCGGCGCACCAGTTCGGCGCGGGGATCCGCTTCCTCCGCTGCATCGTTGCTGCCCACCCGCGGCAGCAACATGCGCGATTTGACTTCCGCCAGCGTCGCGGCCATCAGCAGGTATTCGCCGGCCAATTCGAGCTGCAACACCTGCATCAGTTCGATATAGCGCATGTACTGGCGCGTGATTTCGGCAATCGGAATGTCGAGAATGTCGAGGTTCTGCCGCCGAATCAGGTACAGCAGCATGTCGAGCGGGCCTTCAAACGCTTCGAGAAACACCTCGAGGGCCTGCGGCGGTATGTACAGGTCCCGCGGCATCTCGATGACGGGCTGACCCTCCACCACCGCAAAAGGCATCTCACCTTGTGCCGGCGGGACAGCGGCAACAGGCGGCTGCGGCGCCGTATTCGGAACCAAGGTCAGCTCGGGTTTCATCGATAGTTCATTGCCATGGCTTGTCGAACTGCCTCCAGCGTGTCGCGTGCCACCGTTCGTGCGCGCTCGCCCCCCTCGGCGATGATACCCCGTACGAGGTCCGGATTCTCCTCGAACTCTTCGGCGCGCTTGGCGATGCCGGATATTTCTTCGACGATTTTTTCGATCAATGGAGCCTTGCATTCCAAACAGCCGATGCCGGCTGTGCGGCAGCCGTTCTGCACCCAGGCTTGCGTGTCCGCCGAGGAATATATCTTGTGCAGATCCCAAACCGGGCATTTGTCCGGATCGCCGGGATCGGTGCGCCGGACACGGGCTGGGTCGGTCTGCATCGCCTTGAGTTTCTTGACCACCGAGTCCGTATCCTCGCGCAGACCGATGGTGTTGCCATAGGACTTTGACATCTTGCGCCCGTCCAACCCCGGTACTTTCGGAGTCGCTGTCAGCAATGCGTCCGGTTCCGGCAGTATGGCAATGCCGGCGCCCTCGAGAAATCCGAGCAGACGATCGCGGTCCGCGACCGTGAGGCGCGCATTGGCTTCCACCAAGGCCTGGGCCTTCGCCAACGCATCGGCATCGCCCTTTTCTTGGAACTCTTTGCGCAGCGAGCGATACAACGCGGAATTTCTTGAACCCAAGCTCTTGATGGCTTTTTCCACCTTCTGCTCGAATTCCGGTTCGCGTCCATAGATGTGATTGAACCGGCGCGCCACTTCGCGCGTGATCTCAACATGCGCCACTTGGTCCTCGCCCACGGGCACGAACTGCGAGCGGTATAGCAAAATATCCGCGCTTTGCAGCAAGGGGTAACCGAGGAACCCATAGGTGTTCAAGTCATGATCGGCAAGCTGGATTTGCTGGTCTTTGTATGAAGGCACTCGCTCCAGCCAGCCTAACGGAGTGATCATCGACAGGAGCAGATGCAGCTCCGCGTGCTCGGGTACCTTTGACTGAATAAACAGCGTGGCCACTCCGGGGTTAAGACCGGCGGCCAACCAGTCGATCACCATGCTCCAAGTGTTTTCTTCCAGCTTCGAGGTGTCCTCATAGCCGGTGGTCAATGCATGCCAATCCGCTACGAAGAAGTAGCACTCGTACTGGTATTGAAGCTCGATCCAATTCTTGAGAGCGCCGTGATAATTGCCGAGATGCAGCTGGCCCGTGGGGCGCATACCGGAGAGCACTCGTCGATTTTGGATGGGGCTGCTCATCTCGAAAGCCCGACGCCAAGGACATTGATGAGATGACCGATGGCCCCGTAAGCGGGACGAAAAAGCCAACTGAGCAGACCCAGCACGGAGAGCCCGACGACGATGAACATGCCCGCCGGCGCTATTTTTTCGAGCCGAGCACCAATCCGTGGCGGCAATAAGCCCACCAGCACTCGCCCTCCGTCCAGCGGGGGAATGGGCAGCATGTTGAAGAGGGCAAGAACCGCATTGACCTTGATGCCCGCCTGGGCCATGAGCACGAGCCAGTTATCCAATATCGAGCCGCGCCGGATTTGCAGAACGATCAGGAGCACGACGCACCAAAAGAGCGCCATCAAGATGTTCGCGGCGGGGCCCGCAAGGGCCACCAAAATTGAAGCGCGGCGCGGGTTGCGCAGCACGCGGGTCTCGACCGGCACTGGTTTGGCCCAGCCGAAAAGGGGTAGGCCCAGCGCCAAGAGCGACCCCGGCAAGAGTACGGTACCGACGGGATCGATGTGCCTCAGGGGGTTCAAGCTCAAGCGGCCGAGCAACTCAGCAGTGCGGTCACCGAAGTAACGGGCGGTCCAGCCGTGTGCGACTTCATGCAGGGTAATGGCGAACAGGACCGGGATTGCCCAGACTGAAATGATGTACAAAAATAGAGGTAAATCCAATGCTTGCACTCGTTATTTAAACAAATTACGAGCCTGAGCGCCCGCATTGCAGTTCATTATACGGTGGCGGTGGCTGCAAAGGGACTGACATCGCCGCGTCCTTTTCGCATTACGATGGCGCGGTCGCCCGACAAATCGATGACGGAGGTCGGGACGAGACCACAATTGCCGCCGTCCAGAACGAGATCCACACTGCGATCGAGCGTCTCGTATATTTCCCTCGCATCGGTCCGCGGCAAGTCCTCTCCTGGAAGCAGCAGCGTTGAACTCATCACCGGTTCGCCAAGTTCGCGCAGCAGCTGGGCGGTGACCGGGTGATCCGGCACGCGCAAACCGATGGTGCCGCGCCGCTCGTGCTTCAAACGCCGCGGCGTCTCACGCGATGCCTTGAGCAAAAAGGTATAGGCCCCGGGGGTGTGTGCGCGCAGCAGCCGGTATTGCCAGTTCTCGACCATCGCGTACTTGCCTACATCGGCGAGGTCCCGGCAAACCAACGTGAAGTGATGATTCCGGTCGGTTTGACGGATCTCTCGGATGCGCTCTAGCGCGGCCTTATCGCCGATATGACAGCCCAATGCATAGCACGAATCCGTCGGGTACACGATCACCCCACCGCGGCGCAAAACCTCGACAGCCTGGCGTATGTAGCGCACCTGTGGGGAGACCGGATGCAGTTGCAGATAGATGCTCATTTCGTCAGCTATGATACGCGGATGAGTCAACTTCTCGAATGGTCGCCCCTGATCGTCTTCTTCGTGGCCTTCAAGGTCCTCGATATTTACTGGGCCACGGCCGCGCTGATGGCGGCGTGCGTGCTGTTGCTGATAGTGCATCGCATACGAACCGGTAAATTCAAGACCATGCACCTGATCAGCGCAGGGGTGGTGGTGGCGCTCGGCAGCGCCACGCTGCTGCTGCACGATAAGCGCTTCATCCAGTGGAAACCGACAGTGCTGTTGGGTCTGACGTCGATCACGTTCTTGGGCAGTATGGTGATCGGCAAGCAGCCGCTGGTGCGACGGATGCTCGAGGCCGTTCTCGATGAACCCGTGAAAATTTCAGCGCGCACTTGGCTGCTGATCAATTCCACCTGGGTCGTGTGGTTTGCAATTTTGGCGTTTGCCAACATTTATGTCGCCCGCAACTTTGCCGAAAGTGTCTGGGTGAATTTCAAGGTTTTCGGCATCAGCATCGCCACCATGGTTTTTTTGATACCGCAAGTGCTGTGGATTAGCAGCATGACGACGCCGGCGACCCCCGCCACTCGCGCGCAAAGATTGAGGGAGCGTTTGGAGAGCCGCTTTGCGCCCGCACAGCTCAGCGTCGAGGATGAAAGTCATCTGCATGAAGGCCACGCGGGCGCAGCGTCGGGGCAGAGCCATTTTCGAGTGAAGATCGTGTCGGAAGCATTTCGAGGCATCTCATCGGTGGCTCGCCATCGCTTGGTATACGCCGCCGTGGACGACCTCTTGAAGACCGACATCCACGCGCTTGCGATCGAGGCCCGCGCGCCGGATTGAGCTGAGTATCGGCGCCGCAATGCTGCACTGCGGTAACGCACTCCGCATTTTCTTTACAATCAAAAATTGGTGACAGCGCATGGTTGAGGCTAAACTGCCGCCCCCGGGCGCGTCGGCCAACTGGCCATAGTGCTTTTTTTTTGCGTAGAGGACCAAATGAGCCAATTTCTGAGTACACCGTGGATCCGTATCGCCACCGTGACCGCATTCGCCTTGACCATAGCCGCGTGCGGAAAGGGCCAGCCGGGGGCGACGCCCGGAGCGGCCGACAAGACGGCTGCTACGGCAACCCCGCCGGTAGCCACCGTTGACGGCAACCCTATTTCGCGCCTGGAATACGACATATACGTAAAGAGCCTGCTGCAAGGTCGACCGACGACTGAGCTCACGCCGGAGCAGCGCAATCAAGTGCTGGATGAGTTGATCAACATGCAACTGCTGGCCGCCCAAGGCGCCAAAGATGGCGTGGATAAAGATCCCGACGTCGCAGGACGGCTTGAGGTAGTCCGCATGCGCGTGCTCGCGGATGCCGAATCGCAGAAATATTTGAAGGACAAGGAACCGACCGACGCAGAGTTGCACGCGGAATATGACACCGCGGTCGGCGCCATGGACAAGACCGAGTACCACGCCAAGCATATCCTGGTGCCCACGAAGGAGCAGGCCGAACAAGTCATCAAGAAAATCAAAGGCGGCGCGAAGTTCGAGGACGTGGCCAAAGCGCAGTCCACTGACGGTTCCAAGGCCAATGGCGGCGATCTCGGCTGGTTCACGCTCACCCGGATGGCCAAGCCCTTCGGCGATGCGGTCAAGAATTTGAAGAAGGGCGA
>JAQGOD010000205.1 GCA_028293775.1 Gammaproteobacteria bacterium | reverse complement strand
ACCGATTCGGCCGGTTTCTGTCTTGTGACCTCCGCGCATCGCGAAGGCATGCGCTTGGTCTCGGTGGTGCTCGGATCCGGCAGCATGAAAGCGCGTGAGAATGCGAGCGCATCGCTCCTGGGCTACGGATTCGCATTTTATGAAACGAAGCTGGCGGTCAAGGGCGGCACCGCGCTCGCCGCACCGCGTGTCTGGAAGGCAGCGCGGTCGCCCGCGGACGTAGGCATCAAGAATGATTTGTACGTGACGCTGCCGCGCGGCCAAAGCGACATCAAGACCGTGGTCGACGTACAGCCGAAACTCATCGCGCCGCTCGGCGCCGACGCCACGGTAGGCACGCTGCGCGTTTTCGGCGGCGGCCAGCCTCTGGCGAGCGTGCCTCTGCACCCCTTGAGTGCCGTACCCGCCGGCGGCTGGTGGCGGCGCCTCATCGACACCATTCGCCTGTGGTTCGCGTGAGCGGCCCGCTCCCCCTTTGCTATTTGAACGGCAATTATCTGCCGCTCGAGCAGGCCACGGTTTCACCCCTTGATCGCGCCTTTCTTTTCGGCGATGCGGTGTACGAAGTGGTGCCGGTGTATGCATCGCGTCCTTTTCGCTTGCGCCAGCACTTGGACAGGCTGAATCGCAGCCTGGACGCAATCCGCATGCCGCCCCCCATGACCCACGGCGACTGGGCGCACGTATGCCAGGAATTGATTTCGCAAAACTCCGCCTTCGACGCCACTCTTTATATGCAAGTGACGCGGGGCGCTGAATTCGGCCGCAATCACGCCTGGCCTGAGGGACTCAAGCCGACTTTGTTCGCCTACTGCACGGAACTCGATCCGTTGCCGGCTGCGCTGCTCGACAGCGGCGTCGCCGCGATCACGGCGCAGGAGATCCGCTGGGAGCGGCGAGACATCAAGGCCACGGCGTTGCTGGCCAATATTTTGCTGAAGAAGCTTGCCGCGGATGCCGGCGCGTTCGAAACCATCATGCTGGAGCAAGGCGAGCTGACGGAGGGATCCTCGACGACGGTTCATGTCGTGACAAACGGCATCATCCACACGCCGCCGAACGGCCACCATATTCTGCCCGGAACGACGCGCGACGCAGTGATCGAACTGGCCGATCTGTTGTCCATTCACAGCATCAGCGCTCCCATATCGGAAGCGGCACTGCGCGGCGCGGATGAGATTTGGTTGGCATTCTCCACTCGCGGCGTGCTGCCGGTAACGAAACTCGACGGCGCAGCGGTGGGCCGCGGCACGCCCGGGCCTCTGTTCAAGCGAATGAACATTGCATTTGTCAATTACATCCGCGAATTGGGCAAGACACCGGCGCTATGAGCGGCAGCACGGCGCAGGAATTTCCCAGCGAATTTCCCATCAAGGTCATGGGCCGTCAAGGCAGCGAGCTGCGCGCCCTCACCCAAGCCATCATCGAGCGTCACGCCGGACCCATCGACGAACGCCAAGTGAAAACCCGCACCAGCGCGGATGGCAATTTTCTGGCGCTCACCTATACGGTGCTCGCGAGCAGCCGCGAGCAGCTGGACAATATTTATCGTGAATTGACGGCTTGCAAATCCGTGCTGATGGCTCTGTAACCCAGCTCCCGCAGCAAATGCGGGACTAAATCACTGGCCACCGTTGCCAGCCCGTCCTTAACGCCATGGTCGGCAAGTCGCGTGACGCGTAAGTTCTGATAGCCGCACACGTTGATGCGTTCGAAGGGTTCGGGGTCGAGCGACACATTCAGGGCCATGCCGTGATAGCACGCGCCGCGGCGAATGCGCAGACCGATGCTGGCGAGTTTTGCGCCGTCCACATACACCCCGGGCGCAGCCCTGGAACCCGAAGCCTTCAACCCCCGGTCGGCGGCGTAGGCGATGACGGCGTTTTCGAGCGCCACCACCAGGTCCCGAACGCCCAATTTCAGGCGCCGCAAGTCGAGCAGCGGATAAATCATCAACTGGCCGGGCCCGTGATAGGTCACCTGGCCGCCGCGATCGATCTGCACCACCGGGATGTCGCCCGGCGCCAGCAGATGCTCGCGGCTCGCGTTCAAGCCTAAGGTGAATACGGGGGCATGTTCGGCGAACCAAATTTCATCGGGCGTCGCGTCGTGCCGCTCGTCGGTGAATTTTTGCATGGCGCGCCAAATCGGCTCGTAGGGTGCCGCCTCGAGCTGACGGATGAGAGGCGCAGCGGCCATCGTCAACCGCCTGAACGCCCAGCGGCAAGTTTGGCGTTATTCAGGCCCGCATTGTTGCGTGCCAGCGCTTGCTCCGCCCGATAGCTCGATCGCACCAATGGACCCGATACGCATTCGAGAAACCCGAGCTCCAACGCCCAGGCGCGATAGCCATCGAATTGCTGCGGGGTGACGAATCTCTCCACGGGCAAATGATTCGGCGTCGGACGCAGATATTGCCCCAAGGTCAATACATCCACCTGCGCTGCGCGCAAATCGGTCAAGGTTTCGTGGATTTCCGAATCCGTTTCCCCCAGCCCCAGCATCAAGCTGGTCTTGGTCAGCACGTGCCGCTTATAGACCTTTGCCGCGCGCAGCACCCCAATCGTCTGCTCGTAACCCGCACGCGCGTCGCGGACCGGATAAGTGAGACGCCGTACCGTCTCGACGTTTTGCGCGAACACGTCCAAACCCGAATCGAGCACGGTTTCCACGTCCGCAGCGACACCCTGAAAGTCAGGCGTCAAAGCCTCCACGGCGGTGCCGGGGTTTACGCGCTTGATGGCGCGAATGGCCGAGGCATAGTGTGCGGCTCCGCCGTCGCTCAAGTCATCGCGATTGACGGAAGTCAGGACCACATACTTGAGCCGCATCAACGCCACGGACTTGGCAACGTTCTCGGGTTCCTCGGGATCCAGCCAACCGCGTGGGTTGCCGGTATCCACCGCGCAAAATCGACACGCGCGCGTGCACACCGAGCCCATCAGCATGATGGTGGCGGTCCCCGCGTTCCAGCATTCGCCGATGTTAGGGCACTTCGCTTCCTCGCATACCGTGCTCAAGCGATGTTCGCGGACTATCTGTTTTACCGCGCCGAAGTTCGCGCCGACGCCTAACGGTGCGCGCAGCCATGCAGGTTTACGTGCTCCGGGCATGCCCGCCGCGGCTGCCGGAGCTTGCGACTGCTTGACGCCGTCCTTGATGGCCGTAAAGCCTTGCGGGGTCGTATATTTCTCTCCGCTGCGCGCCGGCCGCTGCGATGAGTCGATAGGGATGCCTTTGAACTCGGACATGTACCGCAATTGTACCCGAGAGCCTGCGCCCGGCCCAAAACCCCGCAGCAGGCGCCTGGGCGTCTAAAAGCCTCGAAGACGGGTGTCCACCGCAATCCAGTTCACTTCCCAA
>JAQGOD010000202.1 GCA_028293775.1 Gammaproteobacteria bacterium | reverse complement strand
CGTCGAACAGATGAATCTTATCGTACCGCGCCACCGTTCTTCCGTCCGAATCGATCAGCAGCGAGGTGTTGGCGACGCGCTTTGCGTCGTTGGTCTTGATAACGATGGTGCCGCCCAGGATCCACATCTTGAGTTTCCGCGCCGTATCGCTCAAGAATCTCTGAACGATGCCCTCACCATAGGGCTCCGCCACTTGCAGCTTGTCCGAATCCTTGAGGCCAATGAAAGAGAAATTCTCGGGCAGACACGCGACGAGCGCCCCGGCTTCCTTCGCCTCGCGCAGCAACGATTCCGCCGCAGCGAGGTTTTCGGCCACCACGTGGCTCGAGGTCATTTGTATCGCGGCTACGTTGCCCATCTATTTCGGTGCCTCTGCAGGCGCCGCGGCGGCGTCTGCGCTCTTGATGCGTTCGACTGTCGGATTATCCCAACTGCCGGTAATGTGATAATACCCTCGCGCCAGCCCTTTCAGCGGCTGTTTGAACACCTGGGTGAACAACAGCACCGCCGCACCCACCACCGGTCCGCCGACCAGCGCGCTGGCAACGGGGATAGACAGGGAACTGCCGACGCTGCCCGTCACCACTGCAGTTTGGTCATAATCCCTGTTTTTCAAGCCGGTGCGCCCGATAAGGCCAATTTCGGCAGCCGGCCCCTTCAAAAGCACGTTTTCGGTGTATGCGTTGCCATCGCGCAGATCGAAATCGCCATGGACGCTGTCAAAGGCCAGGCCTTTATCGGTCAAGTCGCTGAAATCCAACGCGAGTCTGCGGGGCAATGCGGCAATGCTCGACAGCCCGAGCACCCGCCCGGCACCGGGTTTGATCCCCGTCACCTGTCCTTTTTCCAACGACAGCTGCACATGGCCCCTGGCTTGCGCCAGCGCGGCCACGGTCGGCGCGCCTTCCCAGGTCAGATCGAAATCCATCTTGCCTGATTTGGCTTGTATGACATCGGCGTAACCGAGGTCCTTCAGTGTGTTCTGCACATCGGTACTGGCCAAGGTACCTTTCAGGCGGCTGACGCCGGCATCCTTGGCCCGCCATTCGCCCTGGGCGCTCACGGTGTAGCTGGAACCCGCCACGCTTAAATGACGAAGCCCGACCCCGAACTCTTCTTTGGCGAGCACAGCGGACACCTCGCCGAGCTGGCGTTCGCCGAAGACCAGTTCCGTCGCCCGGAAATTGACCGAGGGAACCGCGCGCGGATCCGTATCGACGGCCACGCCCACGGCAGTCGCGGCGGTTGGTTCGGAATTTTGCGCCGGATCGACACGCAGACGGTCGAACTGCAAATTCCACGCTTCGGTTGAGTTCGCGGTGCTCGGCACGGTGACGGCGCCGATGACGTTGGGCCCGCCGACATTGATGCGCCAGATTCGATCCGTGATGGCGAGATCCAAAGAAACATCCCGAAATGCGAGTCCAAGATAATCCAATTCCGCCACGTGAACGCTTGCGTCCCGCATGTAGTACGCCAAAGGCTTGCCGCCTTTGTCGGGCGCACTCAGGCGCAGCCAGCCGCCCAAATCCAGGCGCTCGATGGACCCGCCGACGGTGAGAATTTGAGACCCGACTGCGGCCGGCTCAGAGGCACCGAAGCTCATCGAGGCATGCGCTAAGCGCAGGCCGTTGGCATCGGATTCCAGAACATAGGAGCCGCTCACCACGGATCCGAGCGCGAAGCTTCCCTTGGGGCCGCCGGCCGCCGGCCACTGGATCTCGAGCCAAGAGGGCAGCGGCGTTGCAGTTTCTTTGTCCAGCGGTGCCGGCAGTTTCAGCTCGAATCCGACCAGCGTGCTGCTCAAGCGTAACGAGCGCTCGCGACTGGGCTCGGGCGCAATCTTCAAAACGGCGCGCCAGTCCGTTTGACCGCCTAAAGATATGGAGGCGGGAATGGACCAGGCCGTTCGCAGCGCATCCGCAGCCGTCGTGCCGCGGAACTCCAGTTGCGTTCGTGTGACCGGTTTGTTGCGCGCAGTCCGCGCCTGCATCTGAAATCCGCCCCCCAACAGTTGCCCATGCAAGTCGGCTCGAGCGACTTGGCCGCCATCGATGTCGAAGTCTCCAGCCAGGTTGGTCGCCATCAACGGGGAGCCCGGTTTTTGGACCGTGGCCCCGTTGAGGCGTCCGTGCACCAGCGCCTGCCGATGGACAAAGTCCTTGAAGGGCAAAAAGAGGTCAACCGTGGCCTGCATCGGTCCCGTGGCCTCGACGGCGGAAAACGCGTGATCGGAGAGTTCCTCGAGCGGTGTCGCACGCAAGTAAGACAGCGCGCTGGATGCATCGCCGCGCCCCACCGCGTGAATTCTCAACTCGCCGTTGCTGAAGTCGGGGAAATAGGCGTCTGCGGATTCCAAGGCCAAGTCCCCGAGGCGAGCTTGGGATAAGCGCGCGCTCATACCCTGATTGCGAAATTCCGCTGTCGCGTTGAGATTTTCTGCCGGCGGCCACCCGTCGCTATAGTCCAGAGTCATCCCCTCGATGCTACAGCGCGCCAAAAATATGCCCCCACCGTCGCGAAACGGAAAACTCTTCACCGAGCCTTGAAAAATGGCATTAGCGCGCAAGTGCCCGCTCAAGAAGGCGCGGTTGAGCCAGGCCAGCGCACCGGCCCCGATCAAGCCGTTGGGCAAATAATTCTTGGCATTGACGATATTGCCGCTTTCGATCGTGCTGACCAGGGTCAACTTGGGTGAAGCATCATCGGCCGGTTGATGCCAAGCGAGTTGCACATGCATGTCGCTGTCGTGAGTCTTCACCTCCCAGTCGGGCGATGCGATCAGAAGCTCCTGCGGCGTCCTCTTCCAGTAAAAATCCGCCTTCAGCCGTTCCAATTCAACCGGCCGCGGAAATTGAGTGGGCCCATGAAACACGCCGATGTTGGTGTCGATGATGACGTGTCCGCCGCGCTCATTGCCGTCGATCGATCCCTTGATGCCGCGAAGCCCCGGCCGGCCGCCAACCGCCGCAAATCCGGCGCGCTGGAATTTCGCCTGCACTTGCATGCGCCAGGGTTCACCCACCTCATCCCGTTCGAAGGCGAGAGCGGTGTCAGTCCATTCGCCGCTGGGAGCAATCTCGCGCAGCCGGTTCCTCAGCTCTTTCTGCGGCAGCAATCCCATGAGCGGCAGCAAAGTCTCCGCACGCAAGTAACTGGCCCGCGTGCGGACGCTCAACAAGCCGCCGACGCTTTCCTGCCAGCTGACCACGAATGCCGATTCCGGATCGCCGCGGCCCACACGGACGCGCTTGCCGCTGAGGCTCCAGCGATCGCCCGCGTGCAGCAGCGTCAGGGCACCGCTCATTTGGTCGAACTTGGCCGCCGGACCCTGCGGCAGCCGCGTGACTACATTGAGGGCCCTAAAATCAGCATCGGCTCGAGACAGCTCCGCGCCCAAGCCTTGCGCAGCCGCTTCGAAAGACCCGGTGCCCGAATCCAAATTCGAAAGATAATCCGGCAGCAATTGATGCCATCCGGGAAATGAGATATCGCGTCCGCGCGCCAGCGCGTCCCACGCCAGTGTCCGAAGGTCTCCGCTGCCGTGCGCATGACCCTTAAAAGCCACGGTTCCACCCAACAATGCCGGCAGACGCGCACTGAAATCCCACACAAAATCATGCGCGTCGCGGCGTGCGTCAATCCCTACCTCTTGCACGATGAGCTGCGGCAAGGCGACGCTCCAATTTTCCATTGTCACTTCCGCGTGCCGGATTACGACCCGCCCGGCGGGCAAATCATCCAGTTTCAGCGTCGCGAACGCGGAAGAGTCGCCGCCGGATTCGATTTCAGAAGCCACGGCAAAGCGCGACGGTCCCAGGCGCACCACGGCGATCTTGGGGGACTCGATCTCGATGCGGCCGGCCAGCAGCTTCCCGCTTCGGACCAGCTGCCAGATATCCGCCGCAACCCGGCCGCCGGCTGCGCGCGCCAGCACGCGCTGATCATCCTTGGAGCGCAATTCCAGTTGATCGAAATAAAGTTCCGGACCGTACCAGCGAAACGCCGATGAAACGCGCGCGAAGCCGATGTGATATCCGGTTTGCGCATGCACCCAGTCCTTGATTTCCGCCTGGTATAGAGGTGCCCGATCCAGCGCCAGCTTGAGGGCGAGCGTCAGCAGCAGCATGAGAAGCAACGCTGCCACGCAAGTAACCCCAAAGATTTTGCCGATCTTACGAATACTCATTCACATCAGCACGACGTCGTATTGATCCACGGTGTAAAGCGCTTCGGTCTGCAGGCGGATTGGTTTGCCGATCGCCAGTTCCAACTCCCCCAGGGCGGACGATTCCTCATCGAGAAGCCGCTCGATGACGTCCTGATGTGCCAGCACCATCAATTGCTGACACTCGAACTGACGGGCTTGACGCACGACCTCGCGAAATATTTCGTAGCAGACCGTCTCCGCCGTTTTGACGAATCCCCTGCCCTCGCACGTAGGGCATGAATGGCACAAGAGGTGTTCGAGACTCTCGCGCGTGCGTTTACGCGTCATTTCCACCAAACCCAGCGGCGACACCGAGGAGATGTTGGTCTTGACGTAATCTTCCTTCAACGCACGATCCAGCGCTTGGATGACTTGCCGACGGTGCTCGGGCTCCCCCATATCGATGAAGTCAATGATGATGATTCCGCCCAAGTTGCGCAGACGCAGTTGCCGGGCGATGGTCACCGCCGCTTCCAGGTTGGTGCGGAATATAGTCTCCTCGAGGTTTCTGTGACCGACGAACGCGCCCGTATTGACGTCAATAGTCGTCATAGCCTCGGTTTGATCGATGACCAGATGGCCGCCGGACTTCAATGACACCTTGCGATCCAGGGCTTTCTGAATTTCCTCCTCGACGTGATGCAATTCGAACAGCGGGCGGGACTCGCCGTAGAAATCGATGCGCGCCAGCGCGTCGGGCATGAACGCCGCGGCGAATTCCTGCATTTCCCGATGAGCGCTCGGCTGATCGATCAAAACCCGGTCCACATCCGGACGCATCAAATCTCGCAGCACACGCAAATGCAGGGGCAGATCGGCATGCACCAAATTTCCAGGTTGGGTGCGCAAGCCTTTCTGACGGATGATCTCCCACTGCTTGCGCAGATAAGTCATGTCGGCCCGCAATGCCTCCGGCGTCGAGTCCTCCGCCGCCGTGCGCACGATGAAACCGGCGTTGTCTTGCGGCTCGATGCCGGCCTCAACTTGAGTGCGCAGCCGCTCGCGTTCGGTTTCCCCCTCGATTCGTGCCGAAACGCCCACGCCTCTGCCCTTCGGCATATAGACCAGGTAGCGGGAGGGCAAAGTAATGTACGTGGTAAGGCGCGCGCCCTTGGTTCCCAAGGGGTCCTTGACCACTTGGACCAGAATTTCATTTCCTTCGGCCACCAGCGAGCGGATATTTTCGGTATGCGGCGGCTCGATGCCGGTATCAGCATGACGCGAATCGAAAATATCGGAGGCGTGTAGGAATGCGGTGCGTTCCATGCCAATGTCGATGAATGCCGCCTGCATGCCCGGAAGTACTCGCGATACCCGTCCTTTGTAGATGTTGCTGATCAATCCGCGCCGGCTGGCACGCTCGAGGAAGACTTCCTGCAGCACGCCGTTTTCCACTACCGCAGCGCGAGCTTCATGCGCGCTGGCATTGAGGAGGATTTCCGTGCTCATGGCGCGGCGGGCCCGCCGCGCCAATGTGGAACGCCGGCGCCCTTCAGAAGCTCCGCCGTTTCGAACAGCGGCAGGCCCATCACCCCGGAGTAGCTGCCCTTGATATCAGCGATGAAGATGGCCGCATACCCTTGGATGGCATAGCCGCCGGCCTTGTCCCGCGCTTCCCCCGTGTCCCAGTACACTTGGGCTTCCGCCGCATCGATGGCACGAAATGTCACCAAACTGCGGTTCAGTTTGACTTCGGCACCGGCGACCGAGCGCAGCGCAACGGCCGTCAGGACCTCATGCGTGCGGCCCGACAGCCCGAGTAGCATGTTCTTGGCATCGTCCCGATGCAGCGGTTTTCCGAGAATCCTTCCATCGAGTACCACCGCTGTATCGGCGGCAAGCACCGGTGCATTCGCAAGGCCTCGGCTGTACCGCCATCCGGCCTCGGATTTCGCGGCCGCCAGGCGCGAGACATAGGCACCGGGAGTCTCGTCCCGCAACGGCGTTTCGTCCAAATCGCCGCTTAGGAGCCGAAACGAAACGCCTATTTGCTGCAATAATTCGCGCCGCCGCGGAGAACCTGAAGCCAGGTAGACGAACTCTGGGGACATGGCTCAAGGATACCGAAGGGCGCAGTCTTAGGCGCGCCGTTTGAAAGCCCGCGCTGCTT
>JAQGOD010000192.1 GCA_028293775.1 Gammaproteobacteria bacterium | reverse complement strand
CGCAACGACTACAACAATCACTCCGCTGAACAGTAGCTAGGCCAGCAAGCCGATCAGGTGGTGGGGAAGAGCTATCCAGAAATCGCCTCGTAGGAGGATGAGAATGACCGGCGATCGCTCGGCGATCCGGTCCACAAGGCGCTCGCCAACGGCAGTCGAGTGACGCTGGCGAGACGCGCCGTGCTGGTACCCGCGCACCCTGGCGCCGCGACCGCGGAGCGATTCGTGGAATTCAGCGTCACCCCGCTGCGCTCCGAAGGCAAAGAAACTACCGGTTTGGTAATGGTGCTGCACGATACCAGCGAACTGCGCGGTCTGACCCGGCAGATGACCTATCAGGCCAGCCACGATGCCTTGACAGGCTTGGTCAATCGGCGCGAATTCGAGCGCAGATTGCAGGAAGCCACCGATTCGGCCCAGACCAGCGCGGTCGGTCACGCGTTGTGTTATTTGGATCTGGACCACTTTAAAGTGGTTAATGACACCTGCGGCCACACGGCCGGCGACAATATGCTGCGCGAGATCGCATCGCTCATCAAGGACACCGTGCGCGACTCGGACACCGTCGGGCGCATCGGCGGCGATGAGTTCGCGCTGCTGCTGGTGGGGTGTCCTCTGGAAAAAGCCCGCCAGATCGCCGACAACGTGGTGCGCTCGGTGAACGATTTCCGCTTCGTGTGGAAGGACAAGATTTTCAACGTCGGGGTCAGCATCGGCCTGGTCGAAATCGGGCGCGACAGCGGCACCATCGAGGACATCATGAATGCCGCCGACTCCGCCTGCTACGTGGCGAAGAAGCAAGGCGGCTTGCACGTGCATGTGTACTCGGCGCGCGAAGAGGCGAGCGCGCGCCATAGCGGCGAAATTCATTGGCTGCTGAAATTGCAAGGCGCGCTGCGCGACAACAAGTTCGAATTGTATTTCCAGCCCATCGTGCATGCTCGCGCCGGCGGCGTGAGCGGACCGGCATTGGAAGTATTCGTGCGTCTTGCCGGCGAGCACGGGCAGCCGGCGGCACCGCCTGCGGAATTCATTCGTGCCGCCGAGCGCTACCGCTTGATGCCGCATGTGGATCGATGGGTGGTGCAGGCCGTGCTTGCGGCGCTGGGCCGGGGCGGGCTGAAGTTGCCGCCGGGCCGAAGCGTGGCAATCAACATTGCCGGGCAGACCTTGGGCGATGCCGAGTTCTTGGAATTCGTGGTGGAGTGCTTCGATCATACGGGTGCGAGTCCCGGCGACATCTGCTTTGAGGTGACGGAAAATTCGGTGGTGGCTAATTTGGATCATGCTCAGCGCTTCATCGCGGTATTGCACGGCATGGGCTGCGAGTTCGCGCTGGATGATTTCGGCAGCGGCTTGAGTTCATTCTCAACTTTGAAAACTTTACCGATGGATTACTTGAAGATCGACGGCTCGTTCATCAAGAATCTGGCCGCAGATTCCGTGAACCAAGCCATGGTGGCGGCCATGATCGAGCTGTCGCGATGCTTGAATTTCCGGGTGGTTGCAGAGCAGGTCGAGGATCAGCTATCGCTCGACACCGTGACGGGCATGGGAATCGACTTCGTCCAGGGTTTCGTGGTCGGGCGGCCGCAACCGCTGTCAATGATTCCTACCGGCACTTAGGCGCCTTGGCCTACCCGCCTCGGATGGGCTTATAACGCCCCAGCAGGCGCTCATAACCAACTTCCTATGGCATTTGGCCCGTGCTTAGGAGGAAAATCGGGCCTACGCTTAAAAATCCGTCGTGAACGAGGTGCCGCATGCCCATTTTCGAAGACAACACAAAATCCATCGGCCGCACGCCGCTGGTGCGCATCAACCGTCTCGATGCCGGCAGCGGCGCGACGGTACTGGCCAAGGTCGAGGGCCGCAACCCGGCCTATTCGGTGAAGTGCCGCATCGGCGCTGCGATGGTCTGGGACGCGGAAGAGCGCGGCACCCTGAAACCCGGGATGTCGATTGTCGAGGCCACCAGCGGCAACACCGGCATCGCGCTGGCCTATGCGGCCGCCGCACGCGGCTACGGATGCGTGCTCACTATGCCCGACACCATGACCATGGAGCGGCGCAAGGTTTTAGCCGCATTCGGCGCCAAACTGGTTTTGACCCCCGGAGCCAAGGGCATGAAGGGGGCCATTGCCAAGGCCGAAGAACTGGCCGCGGCCGATACGCGCAAGTATTTGCTGGTGAAGCAGTTTGAAAATCCCGCCAATCCCGGCATACATGAGAAGACTACGGGACCTGAGATCTGGGAAGACACCGACGGCAAGATCGACATTTTTGTCAGCGGCGTCGGCACGGGCGGCACGCTCACCGGAGTTTCGCGCTACATCAAGAACACCCGCGGCAAGAAGATCCTGACCGTGGCGGTGGAACCGACCAATTCGCCCGTCATCACGCAAACGCGCGCCGGGCAGCCCCTGACGCCCACGCCGCACAAGATTCAAGGCATCGGCGCGGGATTCATCCCCAAGAACCTGGATCTGTCCCTGGTGGATAGCGTCGAACAAGTGACCAACGAGGAAGCCATCGAGTTCGCGCGCCGCCTGGCACGCGAAGAAGGACTGCTCTCGGGAATTTCCAGCGGCGCAGCGATAGCGGTGGCCGTGCGCTTGGCGCGCGATCCCAAGAACAAGGGCAAGACCATCGTGACGATTTTGCCGGACGCCGGCGAGCGCTACTTGTCGGGCGCGCTGTTCGAGGGATTGTTCGAGGAAGTCGAGAAGATGCAGGCGGTTGCGTGAGCCCATGAGCGCCGCCTCAGTCAAGCCTCGAGTCACGGCGCTCGATCGGCTCACCGGCGAGTTGCTCGACAGCTACTTGAGCGATGAGCGTGCGCGGCGTATTTCGCAGCGCTATCTGCCCTCGCGCGAGGCCATCGTCGAGATCTTGAACGCAGTGCTCGATCTCATGTATCCCGGCTACTTCGGGCGACAGGATTTGAACGCCGACAACTTGCGAGCGCATATCGATCAGATGTTGGCATCCCTTGTCCCCAAGCTCGAACACGAGATGGAACAATGCCTGTGCTATGGGCGCGAACGGGAAACTGAGCCCCCACAATTCGGCGAGTGCGCGCCTCGCGCCCATGAGCTGGCGGAAATCTTCTTGCGACGTCTGCCGGAGATACGGGGGATGTTGATACGCGACGTGGCGGCGGCTTTCGATGGCGATCCGGCCGCGTTGAATCTGGATGAGATCATTTTGGCCTATCCGGGGGTGCTCGCGGTCAGCGTTTATCGAATTGCGCATGCCTTGTACGATTTGGGCGTGCCGATGATGGCGCGCATCATGACGGAGTGGGCGCATTCTAAAACCGGCTGCGACATCCATCCGGGCGCGCGCATCGGCGCCGCGTTTTTCATCGACCATGCCACCGGCGTCGTGATCGGCGAAACCACACACATCGGCGACGGGGTGAAGATTTACCAGGGCGTCACGCTCGGTGCGTTATCCCTTCCCCGGGATGCGGACGGCCATATCATTCGCGGCAAAAAACGCCATCCCACGGTTGAGAGCGGATCGACCCTGTACGCCAACGCGACCGTGTTGGGCGGTCAGACCGTCGTAGGTGCCGACAGCGTCATAGGCGGCTCGGTGTTTCTGACCCACAGTGTGCCGCCGCGCTCGCGCGTCTCTTTGAAGG
>JAQGOD010000021.1 GCA_028293775.1 Gammaproteobacteria bacterium | reverse complement strand
AATGCCTCGCTCGCCGATGCGGGCAAGTTTCGTTTCCCGGATCCAGCCGCGCAGGGGCCGGTCGCCGGCTTGCGTTATGCATTGCACTTTGATGCTTCGCTGGTGGCGCAATATTTGCGCAGTTACGCGCAGCGCTTGGGCGTTGCGCGGCTCGAGCGCACCGTTGTACGAGGCACGCTGCGCGACGATGGGTTTATCGATGAGATCCTCTTCAATGACGGCAGCCGACTGCAGGCAGACTTGTACATCGATTGCAGCGGATTTCGCGGCGTGCTAATCGAAGGTACGCTCAAGACCGGGTATCTCGATTGGAGCGATGTCCTGCCGTGCGATCGCGCAGTGGCCATGCCGACCGAGTTGCCCAGAGTCCGCCCGCCCTACACCGAGGCTAATGCGCGCGCTGCCGGCTGGCGCTGGCGCATTCCTCTGCAGCATCGCGTCGGCAATGGCTACGTGTATTCCAGCGCCCACATCAGCGACGAGCAGGCGCTCGATGACCTCAAGTCCGCGATCAGCGAGAAGCCGGCGGCTGATCCGCGCTTCTTGCGCTTCGTCGCGGGGCGGCGAAAACTGTTGTGGAATCGCAATTGCGTGGCGCTCGGACTCGCCTCCGGGTTTCTCGAGCCACTCGAGTCGACCAGTATTCATCTGGTCATGAGCGGCACGTACAAGCTGCTCGAGCATTTTCCCAACACCTCGTTCGCGCAGGCCAACATCGATTCCTACAATAGCGAATTGATTCAGGAGGTCGAGCGAATTCGCGATTTTCTCATCTTGCACTATCTGACGGGACGCAGGGATACACCGCTCTGGGCCTACTGTCAGTCCATGAAACTACCCGACAGTCTGCTGCAGCGTATTGAACTGTACAAACGCACCGGCCGCGTTCGATTCAGGGCCGGCGAGTTATTCACCGATCTGAGCTGGTTCTACATTTTTGAAGGTGTCGGCATGTCCCCGGAGAGTTACGATCCATTGATGGACGTTGTAAAGATGGATCAATTGCGCGACATCTTGGGCTCCATGGCGCAATCGAACGCGCTGGCCGCCGAAGGGGTCCCATCTCACGATAGCTATTTCTCCGCCGCAGCCGACGTACGATGCTCGAACTGACCCAGCTTGGGGCCCTCATGAACACCGGCCGCTTCGCTGAGCTGGAAATGCGCACGCGCGAATACTTAAGCCTGCAGCCGGACTCCGGAATTGTTTGGCAAATATTGGGCACCGCGCTGAGCGCGCAAGGCAAGGATGCCGTGCAAGCGCTGAGCAGGGCGGTGCAATTGTTGCCCAACGAGGCTGCGGCCCACAACAATTTGGGCAATGCATTTGCGAGACAAGGAAGATTGACCGAGGCGGTGGCGAGCTATCGACGGGCGTTGAATTTATGCCCGGAGTTCCCGCAGGGCTACAATAACTTGGCGCATGCACTCCTGGATCTCAGGCAGTTTGACGCGGCCGCAGTCAGTTCTCGCCGGGCGATCGCGCTCAATCCACGCGACGCTGAGGCGCACAGTCATCTCGGCTGCGCCGTGCAGGGCTTGGGAAGGCCCGATCAGGCGCTCGAATGCTATCGGTGTGCGATTGCTATCGAACCCGATTTCGCGGAGGCCCATAACAATCTGGGCAACGCTCTCATGGAGGTCGGGCGTACCGCTGAGGCGCTAGACAGTTACCGTCGAGCGCTCAAAATCAATCCCGCATTCGCGGAGGCTCATAATAATCTCGGCAATGCATTTCGAAGCTTGGAAAATCTAAAGGAGGCGGTGGCGAGCTACGACCGGGCACTGCGCATCAATCCCCGCTTCGCCGAGGCGCACTGCAATCGCGGCATTGCCTTAAGGCTTCAGGGACATACTGCGCTGGCGCAATCGAGCTGCCGAAAAGCGCTTGAGATTGATGGGCGATCGGCCGCGGCAATCATTGGCCTCGCAGAATCGAGCGCAGATATAGGTGATTTCTTGGAGGCGGAGGCGCTTTTCAAGCGGGCGATCAGCGTCGAATCGGAATCGCCGGAAGCCTGGGCGGGCCTCGTGCGCCTGCGCAAAATGACAAAGGCCGACGCGCCTTGGCTGGCTCAGGCGCAGCGAATTGCCGACAAAGGTCTGGTGCCTCGGCAGAAAATCGTTCTGCACTATGCCATCGGAAAATATTTCGAGGACGTGGGGAATTTCGACCAAGCGTTCGCACATTTTCGACACGCGAACGACATGACAAAATTGCTAAGGACGAGCCATGACCGGCAAGGATTGACGCGCACCGTCGATTTCATCACCCGAACCTACGACGCGAAGTGGTTGAGCGAGTCGCGGCTCGGCACGATCGATTCGGCATTGCAACCGGCCGGCCCGGTATTCATCGTCGGAATGTTGCGCTCTGGCACCACGCTCGCCGAACAAATCCTCGCTGCGCATCCGGCCGTTTTTGGCGCCGGTGAGCTTAACTTCTGGAGCGCCGCTTTCGAGTCGTACCGTACCTCGGAGTGCGCACAGACTGTTCAGGGGTTAGCCAGCCTCGCCACGGACTACTTGCGTCTTCTGCGCGAGGTATCGCACGATGCGCCGCGGGTGGTCGACAAAATGCCCACCAACTTCGCGTTTCTGGGCTGGATTCATGCGGCGCTGCCCAATGCCCGGATCATCCACATGCAGCGCAATCCGCTGGACACTTGTCTTTCAATCTATTCGCAGCACTTTGAGTCCACGGTTTCCTACGCTAACGATCTTGAAGATCTGGCGCATTACTATCTCGAATATCGTCGCCTTATGCATCATTGGCGGCTGACATTGCCCGAGAACGTAGTTTTGGACGTGCCGTACGAAGGCCTGGTAGCCGATCAAGAGTCTTGGAGCCGCAAGATGCTGCAATTCATCGGCGTGCCGTGGGATTCGCGGTGCCTGGATTTTCACCATTTCAAGCGCACCGTCATCACCGCCAGCAAGTGGCAAGTGCGGCAAAAGATCAGCAGTTCATCGGTCGGGCGCTGGCGCAATTTCGAGAAATTCTTAAGTCCACTGCTGCAATTGATGGAGCAAGATTCGACCGCCGGCGCCGCATAGCGGCGCACCGCCTAGCGACGCGCCGGCCGCGCGGTGGAGTTGCGAATGATCAGCGCGTGATCGAGCAAATGCCGCGGGATGCGATCAGGCCATCCGTTGCGCCGGGGCTCCAGCCGAATGATGAGATCCGCCGCTAGTCTCGCCATCGCGGCAACGGGTTGGCTTACTGTGGTGAGTTCAGGCCAAATCATTCTTGCCACGGGCGCATCGTCGAAACCGGCCACCGACAGTTGCCCGGGCAAATCGAGGCCGAATTTTCGAGCCATTGATATCACCGCTGCGGCCATGTCGTCATTGCTGGCGAAAATAGCGCTCGGCGGATCCGCGGCGCGCAGCATGCGTTCGGCACATATCAAGCCGTCCGCAAATACGAAGTTGCCCGTCTGGACCAATTTGGAATCAACCGGGATGTTGTGGGCGCGCATTTCGTCGAGGAATCCCAGATAGCGCTGTTCTGTTGCGCCGTGATTGGGCCGGCCGAGTATGAAACCGATGCGCCGATGTCCCAAGCTCACCAAATGAGTCGTGAGCTGGCGCGCGGCCGCATAGTCGTCGATGCCGATCGATGGGGTAGCGCTTACATTGTGCTTCGGCGCAATTCGCACGATGGGAATCGAACCTTCGTGCAATTTGTTGAGCACGAGGGGATGATCGCTCAAGGGCGGCAGCAAAATAACGCCCTCGAGACGCAATTGCCCGAGCAGGGTATCGAGCTGCTTCTCGATGTCCGGACTTTCCACATCCCACGGCTCGACCATCAAGTGAATGCTGGATTCGCGGCAGCGTTCCACGGCGCCGGCTTGAAATTCGCTTAGGTAATCGCCGGGCCGGTCGCAAAATAGACCCACGAGAAACGAGCGATTGCTTGCCAGGCCGCGAGCATTGAGGTTCGGGCGATAATTGAGCTGCTCGATCGCGGCCAGAATTCGATTGCGGGTGTTTGGACGGACGAGGGGCTCATTGTTGATGACTCTGGATACCGTTTTCGGAGAGACCTTGGCAAGATCTGCCACTTCTTGAATTGTTACCGACTCTGGATTTGAGGTCATGTGCCTATATTAACCAGTCGCGCCGCCCGTACACGCACGAACTCGCGAAACTTGCGGCGCCAGTTTTGCATCCGAGATCGAGAGGGCGAAACGACTAGAGGTTTCGATGGCCAACGGAACCGCAACTTCCTTAAGATCGGCTCCCGCTGCCGCCAAACAGGATAATGGAATCGACAATGTGCGCCATTGTCCATGCGCCGGGGTCTCGAAGGTCCGAGTCATATCCAGCATCGCGCCGCCGA
>JAQGOD010000163.1 GCA_028293775.1 Gammaproteobacteria bacterium | reverse complement strand
ACGCCGAACTTTTGGAGGCGGCGCTGCGCCACGGCATCGCCTGCGAGACGCAACTTGACCGTGATGCCAAACTCGATTTGCTGATGGGCCTGGTGGTGGGGCCTCAGCTCGGCCGCGAGCGCCCCTGTTTCGTGTGCGACTACCCCGCATCGCAGGCCGCGCTGGCGCGTCTAAAACCCGGGAGTCCGCCCGTGGCGGCGCGCTTCGAGCTCTATGTGGATGGTCTGGAACTGGCGAATGGATTCCACGAGTTGGTGCAGCCGCAAGAGCAGCGCGCCCGATTTGCCCATGATTTGAACTTGCGTGCCGAGCGCGGCCAAATGCAACCGCCGTTGGATGAGAATCTTTTGGCTGCGCTCGAGCATGGAATGCCCGAATGCGCGGGCGTGGCCCTCGGATTTGACCGGCTGGTGGCGATCGCAATCGGGGCGGACCGACTGGCCGATGCCCTATCGTTCAGCATCGACAACGCGTAGCGTCGCGCTGATCGGCACGCGACCCTAAAGCTTCAGCCTTTGCCGCGCGATAAATACTCGCCCGTGCGGGTATCGATGCGCAATATTTCACCCTCGTTGATGAACAGCGGTACGCGCACCATTGCGCCGGTTTCCAGCTTCGCGGGCTTCGAGCCGCCGGTCGCCGTATCGCCGCGAACACCCGGATCGGTCTCGACCACTTTGAGTTCCATGTGCGCCGGGGGAGTGACTTGAAGCGGCACGCCGTTCCACAGCGTGACCACGCAGATGGTGCCGTCCTTGAGCCACTGAGCGCCGTCGCCCACGGCCTGTTTGGATGCGGTGAGCTGCTCGAAGGTATCGGGCACCATGAAGTGGAAGAAATCCCCGTCGCTGTACAAATACTGCATGTCGGTATCGACGACGTCGGCCGCTTCGACGGTGTCCCCGGACTTCCAGGTGCGCTCTATGGTGCGGCCGGTCTTGAGGTTGCGGACCCGCACCCGGTTGAACGCCTGGCCCTTGCCGGGCTTGACCATCTCATTCTCGACGATCGCATACGGGTCGCCGTCGATGAGAATCTTCAGGCCGGATTTGAATTCGTTGGTGCTGTAGTTAGCCATCGAAGGCCTCGAGTTGAAGGGCGCGTATCATAGCCGCAACTCAAGGGTTGTGGCCAGTCGGCCGAAATAACTCGCCTTGACGCCCGTCCCAGAATGGCTGGTTTTAAGGTGTTACACTTTGCCGCCGATTTTACGAGGATTTTGCCAGGTGAGCGAACAGGGTGCAGTTCCGATGATTGTCATGACGAGGTCCCAGGACCACGTTGAGGCCATCAACAGCACGCTGCGCAAAGCCGGCCATCCCGTGCACTGTACCTGGCTGCCCGATGCCAGCGATTTGGGCGACGCCCTCACCCAGCTCAATCCTGAAATGCTGATCGTGTTTATCGATGAGCTCAGCGTGGATCTGGCTTCCATCATGAAGGTGAAGCAACAGACCGCGCCGGGCATGCCGGTGCTGGTGATGCGCGAGAGCGTCGATGAGGCGGCAATCGCGGAGGCGATGCGTTTGGGATGCCAGGACGTCGTCACCCTCGCCAACCGAAGTCGTCTGCAATCGGTCGCCAGCCGCGAGCTGCGCTCCCATCGACTGGAACGGGCACTCTCGACGACGCTGTCCTCGGCGCGCGAATATCGAGAACAGCTGCAAAATTTTTTGGAAGGCTCCGCCGATGCGATTACCCACGTGCAGGAAGGCATCATCGTCGATGCGAACCGCGCGTGGCTCGAACTGTTCGGCTACTCCGAAAACGACGCCCTAACCGGCACGCCGCTCATGGATCTGTTCGAGCAGGAGACGCACCCCGCCCTCAAAGGCGCGTTGGTGGCCTGTTTGCAGGGCAAGTGGGAGGGCCACGGCTTGAAGGTGCAGGCATTGCTGTCGGATGGCTCGAGTTTGGCTCTGGAATTGGTCCTGACGCGCGCAGACTACGACAACGAACCTGCGGTGCGCATCGCCATTTCGGCGCTGCACAAGAAAGACCGCGATCTGGAAGTGCAGCTCGCCGATGCGGTCAAGAACGATGCCACGACGCAATTTCTACAGCAGCGCTATTTGACCGCCGCGATGCGCGAGCGCGCCGCGCAGAACATGAAGGGCGGTGTGCGTCAGATCGCACACTTGAAACCCGACCGCTTCATCGACATTCAGCATTCCATCGGTGTGCTCGCGAGCGAGGATTTCATGGCGCAGCTCGCCGAACTGCTGCGCTCGCAATTGACCAGCACCGATTTATGCGGACGCTTTGGCGGCAACGGCATCCTCGTGATGCTCGATCGCGGCACCGCCAAGGACGTGGAGACTTGGGCTGAGAACATCGTCAAGCGCGTGCATTCACATGTTTTCGTGTTCGATGACAAGACCTTATCGGCCACGGTAACCGTCGGCTTGGGGTTGTTGCCGCCTACCAATCCCGATGTAGGGGCCGCCATCACGGACGCGGTGAGCGCCACTCGGCGAGGCCGCGAGCTGGGCGGCAACCAAATGTACGTGGTGGACAAATCCGACACCGATACCCGGGTGCAGGCCTATGACAAGATCTGGGTAAGGCATATCAAGAGTGCCCTGATGGAAAATCGCTTCCGTCTGGTGCAGCAGCCGATCGCCAGCTTGCTTGGCGAGGACAAGGGTATGTTCGATGTGCTGGTGCGCATGCTCGATGAACAGGGCAACGAAGTGCTGCCGGCCGAGTTCATCGCCGCGGCCGAGCGCAATGATTTAATGAAGAATATCGATCGCTGGGTGGTGGGCGCCTCGATGTCATTCGCCGCAAATCGCAAGGCTTCCTGCATCTTCGTGCGCCTCTCCAAGGACACCGTGCTCGACAAGACTTTGCTGCCCTGGCTCGACACGCAGCTGAAGTCGCTGAAAATCGAGCCGAAACGCATCTGCATGCAGGTGACCGAGGAACTCGCGAATCAGTATGTGCGCCCGACCAAGGAGCTGGCGGAGAACTTGCGCAAGCTCGGCTTTCGCTTCGCGCTGGAGCATTTCGGCACCGGGCGCGACCCCTTGAAGCTGCTGAACGACATCGAGATGAACTTCATCAAGGTGGACGGCTCCTTGATGCAGGGCCTCTCGACGAATCAGATCCAGCAGCAACGCGTCAAGGGGCTGGTCGAAGCCGCGAAACGCAAAGGCATCGAAACGATCGCCGAACGCGTCGAGGACGCGAACACCATGGCGGTGCTGTGGCAGCTGGGTATCGAGTTCATCCAAGGCTATTTCGTGAACGCCCCGGAGGACGTGACCATGTCGGGCGACAGATAGGAGCCTAACGCGCGCGAATTACGCCGCCGATACTTCGAGCCGATCGACCTGCTTGTAAGCGCGCGAGAACCTTTGACGGCGCTGGCCCTTCTTGTCCTGAAACTGTTTGAGTTCCTCGAACTTGAGCTTCATCGGCGCGCTATTGCCGCTATAGATCGTCAAGATTTCCCCGGGCGCCACCACTGCCATTGCCACCAGATACTCATCGCGTTCGGCGGATTTCTTGCCTGGGATTCCATAGAGATTTTGTCCCTTCCCCGCGCCCATCTCTTCGATTTGGTTCACCGGCAAGGCCAGTACTTCGCCATCATTGTTGACGAAGACCGCAAGGGCCGATGGGTTGCCTACGGGCTGCGCGGGTAAAACCAGCGCATTTTCCGGCACCTTCAGCACCGATTTGCCTTTCTTGTTGCGCGCATACATTTCCTTCAAGCGTACGGCAAATCCATAGCCGGCATCGCTCGCCAGCAGCCACAAATCGTCCGGTTCGCCGATCAGCACGGCGGCAAACGTTGCCCCGTCGGGCGGATCGACCGTACCGGAGAGCGGCTCGCCGTAACCGCGGGCAGCGGGCAGCTGATGCGCGTCCAAGCCGTAGGCGCGCCCCGTGGAATCCACGAACACGGCCTGCTGCAAGTTGCGCCCTTTGGCGGATGCCTGATACTCATCGCCGCTCTTGTAGCTCAAGGCGCGCGCATCGATGTCATGCCCCTTGGCGGCACGCACCCAGCCAAGGCGGGACAGTATGACGGTCGTCGGCTCGCTGGTGAGCAATTCCGTGGCGGAAATTGCCTGCGCCGCTTCGCGCTCTACCAAGCGCGTGCGCCGTTCATCGCCGAACTCTTCCGCATCGCTCAAGAGTTCCTCGCGCACCAGCTTGGTGAGCCTGGCTTTGCTTTTCAAAATCTTTTCGATCTCGTCGCGCTCCTCGGCGAGCTTTTTCTGCTCGTCGCGGATTTTCATCTCCTCGAGCTTGGCGAGGCGCCGTAATTTGGTCTCCAGAATCTCTTCGGCTTGGCTGTCGGATAGCTTGAAGCGCTTGATGAGCTTGAGTTTTGGCTCATCTTCGGTGCGCACGATGCGGATCACCTCATCGAGATTCAAATAGGCGATCAGCATTCCGTCGAGGATGTGCAACCGCGCATTGAGCTTTGCCAGCCGATGATTGAGACGGCGGCTCACCGTGGACTTGCGAAACTCCAGCCATTCCAGCAGCAGCTCTTTGAGTCCCATCACCCGCGGACGCCCGTCGAGGGCGATGACATTGATGTTCACGCGGTAATTGCGCTCGAGATCGGTGGTCGCGAACAAGTGCGCCATCAGTCCGGGAAGGTCCACACGGTTGGATTTCGGCACCACCACTAAGCGCGTCGGATTCTCGTGATCGGACTCGTCGCGGATGTCCTCGACCATCGGCAGCTTCTTCTGCTGCATCTGTGCACCGATCTGCTCGAGCACCTTGCTGCCCGACACCTGGAAGGGCAGCGCATCGATCACGATTTCGCCATCCTCGATTTCATAGGTCGCGCGAGCCTTGAAACTGCCCGAACCGGTTTCGTACATCTGAACCAACTCATCGCGCGGCGAAACGATCTCCCCGCCGGTCGGCAAATCCGGTCCCTTGACGTGCGCCATGATCTTACGGGTGCTTAAATCCGGATCGTCCAGCAAGGCGACGCAGGCTTTGACCACTTCGCGCAAATTGTGGGGCGGAATGTCGGTGGCCATGCCCACCGCAATGCCGGAACCGCCATTCAGCAGCAGATTCGGCACCCGTGCCGGCAGCATCGTGGGTTCCTCGAGGGACCCATCGAAATTCGGCGCCCAGTCCACCGTGCTCGCCGCCAATTCCTGCAGCAGCAGATCGGCATAGCGAGTGAGCCGCGATTCGGTGTAGCGCATCGCAGCGAAGGATTTCGGATCATCCGTCGAGCCCCAGTTGCCCTGCCCGTCCACAATGGGATAGCGGTACGCGAAATCCTGCGCCATGTGCACCATGGCCTCATAGCAGGCGGAGTCGCCGTGCGGATGGAACTTGCCGATCACATCGCCGACCGTGCGCGCGGACTTTTTGTGCTTCGCGCCGGCGGCGAGCCCCAGTTCGCTCATCGCATACACGATGCGCCGCTGCACCGGTTTCAGTCCGTCGCCTAAGTGAGGCAGCGCACGGTCCAGGATGACGTACATCGAATAATCCAGGTACGCGCGCTCGGCAAATGCCTTCAGCGGCTCTTTTTCGACACCCTCAAAATTCAGTTCTTGATCCTTCATGGCTTAAGGGCGCGCTAAATTTGCGCGAGGTTGCCCTTGTTTTCGAGCCACTCGCGCCGATCCCCTGCGCGCTTTTTCGCCAGCAGCATGTCCATGAGTTGGTCGGGACTGTCTTTCGCATCGATAGTCATCTGCACGAGGCGGCGCGTTTGCGGTGCCATGGTCGTTTCTCGCAACTGCAGGGGACTCATTTCGCCCAAGCCTTTGAAGCGCGTCACGACCGGCTTGGTGCGGGGGCTGTCCGCGGCAATGCGTTTTATGGTTTTTTCGCGCTCCGCCTCATCGAGCGCATAGAACACTTCCTTGCCGGCGTCGATGCGAAACAAGGGCGGCATACAGACGTAGATATGCCCGGCCACCACCAAGGGGCGGTAATGACGCAGGAATAATGCGCACAGCAAGGTCGCAATGTGCTGACCGTCGCTGTCCGCATCCGCGAGAATGCAAATCTTGTGGTAGCGCAACCCCGACAGATCGCTGGCCGCGGGATCGACGCCGATCGCAATACTGATGTTGTGCACTTCTTGGGATTGCAGCACCTCGCCGATATCGGCTTCCCACGTATTTAGAATCTTTCCGCGCAGCGGCATGATGGCCTGGGTCACCCGGTCACGTGCCTGTTTCGCCGAACCGCCGGCCGAATCGCCTTCCACCAGGAACAGTTCGCCGCGAGCCGGGTCTTGGCTGACGCAGTCGGCCAGCTTCCCCGGCAAAGCCGGCCCTGAGGTGATGCGCTTGCGCGCCACCTTCTGGCTGTCCTTGAAGCGTTGCTGCGCATTGGCGATCGCCAGCATGGCGATTTTCTCGCCCTGATCCGAATGTTGATTGAGCCACAGCGCAAAGGCGTCCTTGATCACGCCTTGCACGATTCCGGCCGACTCGCGCGAGGATAGTTTTTCCTTGGTCTGGCCGGCGAATTGCGGCTCGCGCATTTTCATCGAGAGCACGAAGCTCACGCCGTCCCAGACGTCCTCGGGGGTCAGCTTCAGGCCACGCGGCACCAAGTTTCTGAATTCGCAGAATTCCCGCACGGCATCCGCGGCGCCGGTGCGAAGTCCATTGACGTGCGTGCCGCCTTCGATCGTCGGAATCAAATTCACATAACTTTCCGTGACGCTGTGCTCGGAGTCCAGCACCCACGCAAATGCCCAATCCAGCGAGCCGCCTTCGATGTCGCGCTTGCCGTAGAAAGTTTCGGCCGGCAGCCACTCGCCCTTCCCCAGTTCCTCCGCGAGGTATTGATGCAAGCCACCGGTGTAGAACCATTCATCCTTCTCGCCCGTGCTCTCATTGCTGAGCGTCACCCGCAAATTCGGACACAGCACGGCTTTTGCCCGCAATACCTGCTTGAGCTTAGGCACGGCGAACTTATCGGTATCGAAATACTTCGGATCCGGCCAGAAGCGCAATGTCGTGCCGGTCTTGGATTTGGGGACATCGCCCACCACCTCGAGCTTGGAGGTGGCTTTGCCGCCGGCAAAGCTTATGTTGTATTCCTTGCCGCCGCGTCGCACCCAGCACTCCAAATGCTTGGACAGCGCGTTCACCACCGACACGCCGACGCCGTGCAATCCGCCCGCGTGCTGGTAGCTGTTGTCGTTGAATTTGCCGCCCGCGTGCAGGCGCGTCAAAATCACCTCGACGCCGCTCATCTTCTCTTTCGGGTGAATATCGACCGGCATGCCGCGGCCGTCGTCCTCCACTTGCAGCGATCCGTCCTTGAACAGCGTGACGGCAATATTCTTGCAATAGCCGTTGATCGCCTCATCGACGCTGTTGTCGATCACTTCATGTGCGAGATGATTCGGCCGCGTGGTATCGGTGTACATGCCGGGCCGCCGCCGCACCGGATCCAAACCGCTCAATACCTCGATGTCGGAGGCCGTATAAGACGATGCCATCAGTTACCTCATCTTCGAAGGCGGCGAAGTTTAGCACGCGCGGCAGCGTTGGATTACTGGTACCCGATGCCTGATTCGGCTATCTTCACTGCATGGGAATTGCAAACCCGCAGAACATGATTCGCACCATCCCGGTGTTGCCGCAGCCTTACGGCATCCGAGTGCGGCTGCGCCAGGGCGACCCATTCGCCAAGCTGGTCGGCGTCGATTGGCAAAAAACCCATTGGTTCTTTACCGCTGCAGAACGCGATCGCGTGCTCGAGGACATGTCCCGCAAGCACGAATATTCTCGCATCGGGGACCAGCCGGCGCTGGTGTTCGAGAAGGTGGAGAAACTGGGTGAAAGCCGCAGCTTCTAAAGCTTCAGAACGTTCGCCCAAGGAACAAATAGTAGGCGCTGTGCCCGGCGGTGTCGTACCCGGACCCCAAGTACACGGGACCTAAAAAGGTATCGAACGCCAGGAACAGCGAGCTGTCCTTGTGCGCGGAGCCGAAACTCATAGCGCTGCGCTGCTGCCACACGTTCCCCATTTCCAACGACATGCCGACATAGGCGGGAAATTGGAAAAACCCTTCGCCGCCGCGGCCGATTTTCCGAAAGTAGATGGCGCGCGCAATCGCATAGTTGGGA
>JAQGOD010000020.1 GCA_028293775.1 Gammaproteobacteria bacterium | reverse complement strand
ACGAACTCAAAGCGGCGCCGATAGCTACGCTCGAACTCCTGCTGCACCAGCGTTACCGCTTGAGAACTCGGCACGTGCGACGGCATCGCACAAGGCAAGGCGGTGTCCGTCCCTTGATAGCGCACGTGCAACCGCGCAACGCTCCTCAGTGCATTGCCCGCCAAACCTTGTTCTGTGAGCTCCCCGGCGGCTTCATCGATGAGGCGCGATGCGGCCGCCACGGCCTGGTCCAGGCCCGCCTCGTTCAACTCACGCTCCACGGCTGCCTCGCGCATGGCAATCTGGTCGGCCAGTCCCATGCCATAGGCGGATAGCACCCCCGCCAGAGGGTGGATGAAAACTCGCCTCATACCCAAGGCATCGGCCACAAGGCTCGCGTGCTGACCGCCGGCGCCGCCGAAGCATTGCAGCGTGTAGCCGCTGACATCATGACCGCGCATGACGGAGATCCGCTTCACCGCATTGGCCATGCTGCTGACGGCGATCTTGAGGGCGCCGGCGGCGACCTCCTCCGGGGCGCGCGGGCGGCCGGCGGCGGCGCTCACCTGTTCAGCCAATTCGCCGAATCGGCGAGTAACGATCTCGCCATCCAAGGTTTCGTCGGCCGCAGCACCGAAGACGCGCGGAAAGTAGGCAGGTTGAATGCGTCCCAGCAATACATTGGCGTCGGTGACGGTGAGCGGGCCGTTTCTGCGATAGCTTGCGGGGCCGGGACTCGCGCCGGCCGATTCAGGGCCGACTCGCAAGCGCGCGCCGTCGAAGCGGATGATGGAACCGCCGCCTGCCGCAATACTGTGGATGCTCATCATCGGCGCGCGAACCCGAACGCCGCCCACCTCGGTATCAAACGCCCGCTCGTATTCCCCGGCAAAGTGACTCACATCCGTGGAGGTGCCACCCATATCAAAGCCGATCAATTTGGCGTGCCCTAAGGCCTGCGCGGTGCGCACCATGCCGACGATGCCGCCCGCGGGGCCCGAAAGGATTGCGTCCTTGCCGTTGAATCGATTTGCCTGAGTCAAGCCGCCGGAACTTTGCATGAAGAACAGGGGTACTCCCGGCATCAGCTGGGCGAGCTTGTCGCAATAGCGCTTGAGGATGGGCGACAGGTACGCATCCACCACCGTCGTATCGCCACGCGGCACCAATTTCATCAGCGGACTGACCCGGTGCGAGACGGAGATTTGGCTGAAGCCGACCGCATGGGCAAGACTCGCCGCCTCTCGTTCGTGTTCGACATACCGATATCCGTGAAGAAATACGATCGCACAACTGCGCAGGCCCTCGGCATAGGCCTCCTTCAGCTGGATTCGCAGTGCGGACGCATCCAAGCGCTGGATCGTTTTCCCGTGCGCTCCCACACGCTCCGCAGCTTCTATGACCCGCTCGTAGAGCATTTCCGGCAGCACGATGTGCCGGTCGAACAAGCGCGGCCGCGCTTGCGTGGCGATTCTCAATGCATCGCGAAATCCTCTCGTGATGATCAGCAGCGTGCGCTCGCCTTTGCGTTCCAACAGAGCATTGGTGGCTACCGTCGTGCCCATCTTCACGCACGCCACATCTCTCGGGGTAATGGGTTCGCCGGAGGAAAGACGCAACAATCGGCGGATGCCCTCGACCGCGGCGTCGGAATACTGAGAAGCGTTCTCCGACAGCAGCTTAAGGGTATGCAGCGATCCATCGGGTGCTCGACCAATGACATCTGTGAACGTGCCGCCCCGGTCGATCCAAAATTCCCAGCGGGTCACGTGTCTGCGCCGTCCGCAATCAGCACCCGGCCGCGCGTTTCCGGAATGGCCAAAGCGCACAGGATTACCAGGGCATACGCGGCCACCGTGAAGCCCGCAATGGCGTCGCCCAAGGAAAAGCGCGTACTCAGCAAGCCGATCAACGAGGGGCAGAAGCCGCCGATTCCGCGACCAATGCTGTAAGTGAAACCCTGGCCTGAACCGCGCACGGCGCTCGGATACAGTTCGGCCAGACACGCTCCCATGCCCGAAAATATTCCGAGCACGAAGAAGCCAAGAGGGAAGCCGATGAGAAACATCCCGCCGGCGACCGGCATATGCGTGTACAGCACAATCAAAACAGTTGCGCATGCGGCAAAAAGAACGAAACCGCGGCGGCGTCCGATCGTATCCGTGAGCCAAGCGCTGACCAAGTATCCGGCCAAAGAACCTGTAATCACCATCAGCAAGTAGCCCGTGGTGCCGGTCACGGAAAGATGGCGCTCAGTCGAGAGAAAGGTTGGCAGCCAAGTGGTTACCGAATAGTAGGCGCCGAGCATTCCCGTCGACAACAAAGTCGCCAAAACGGTCGTGCCCAACAGGGGCGGCCGAAAAATGTCCCAGAACTCGCCACCACCGGCTGACGCGCCGTGCCGGCTCAAGCGCTGCGATCGCATCTGAAGATAAATCGCAGGTTCAGGCACATTGCGGCGGATGTAAATGACCAGTACGGCCGGGAGGATGCCCAGCCAAAACAGCACCTTCCAGGCCAAATCCGGCGGCATCAACGAGCTGGCGGCCCAAAATGCCAACGCCGCCGCGGCCCAGCCAACCGACCAGCTGCTCTGCACCAAACCCGTCGCTTTGCCGCGATGCCGCGCATCGATGATCTCCGCAACCAACACCGACCCGACCGCCCATTCCCCGCCGAAGCCGAATCCCTGCATCGCCCGCGTGAATAAAAGTTGCCCGAAGGAGTGCGTAAAGCCGC
>JAQGOD010000014.1 GCA_028293775.1 Gammaproteobacteria bacterium | reverse complement strand
GCACTTTCATATCGACGCCGGCACGGGTGGTTTCTATGTCCTGAGACTTCGACGACAGCGTATTGGCCTCGCGATTCAATTCCTGCATCAAGAAGTCGAGCCGCCGGCCGGCAGGTTCCGGGCCCTCAAAGGTCTTGCGCACTTCGGTGACATGGCCGCGCAACCGATCGATCTCCTCGTCCACGTCGAGGCGCTGCGCCAAGATGGCAAGCTCTTGTTCGATCCGGCCTTGATCGACGTCGGCCGCGAGCTGTGCGATTCGGTCGAGCAGCTTGGTGCGCATGCGGGTGCGAATTTCCGGCAGCCGGTCGGAAACCCGCTGGGCGAACTCGATCAGTCCCGCGCATCGCTGCTCCAATGCATCGCGCAGCCGCCCGCCTTCGCTGTCGCGGGAACGGCTAAGGTCGGACAAGGCCTCCGCGAGGAGGCCTTGCGCGGCGGCTATCATGGGAGCGGCATCGCGCGTGGCGTCGCGAATGACGCCAGGCCAGCGCAACAAATCCAAGACATTGATACGTGCCGCGTTGCCGGCTTGAACCGCAATTTGCTGGGCCCGCAAGGTGAGGCTCGCGAGCAATTCGCCGTCGACCTCGAGCGCGGCCGCGGTCACGGTGGGTTTGAAGTGCAGCGCGCACTCGACCTTTCCACGCTTGACGGCTGCGGCAACGGCGGCTCGAAAATCCGACTCCGCGGCGCGGAACTCCTCGGGCAAGCGGCAGCCCAGCTCGAGGAATCGGTGATTGACGGTCTTTATTTCCCAGGCCAGCAGTCCCCAGGGAAACTGTCGCTCGCGTCGGGCAAAGCCGGTCATGCTACGAATCATAGGGGTCGTCGCTAAAATCGGCCATAATCGTGGGTGAGCAATCTTAACAGATCGAGGAGCAGTCATTGCAGATCGAAACCGCGGACGTGAGCCTCATCGGGCACCGCGAAGAAAATCAGGACCGGGTGGCGATCGCGGCGGCGGATAATGCCGTGCTGCTGGTGGTGATCGACGGCATGGGCGGCCATGCGGACGGCGCGCGCGCGGCGGAAACCGCGCACTCGACTCTCCTCGAAGCCTTTTGGCAAACGCCTCATCCTATTTTCGACCCGCTGGGCTTCTTGCATTTATCGCTGGGGCGAGCGCACGAGGAAGTCGTGAAGCTCGGCGCCACCTTAAGCGCCGAAGCGCGTCCACGTGCTACCTGCGCGGTCTGCCTGGTGCAAGACTCCGCGAGTTACTGGGCCCACGTCGGCGATAGCCGCATTTACCAGCTGCGCCAGACGCAGGTGTTGGAGCGGACGCGCGACCACAGTCATGTCGAGGTGCTGCTGCGCGAGGGATTGATCACCGAGGCCGAAGTGCACGGGCACCCGATGCGCAATTATGTCGAGTGCTGTCTCGGCGGAGATGCTGCGTTGCCTGAAATGACCATCTCCACGCGGCGCAAGCTCAAAGCCGGCGATGTTCTGCTGCTGTGCACCGATGGATTGTGGGCGAATCTCAAGGATCAGGATTTCGTGCGTTTCGCGCAGACCCAGGGCAAGCCCTTGCGCGAAACCTTGAACGAGTTGGGAAACCAAGCGGTGGAGGCTTCCGCCCCCTACAGCGACAACACCAGCGCGGCGGCGCTGCGATGGAAGACGGCATGAGTGTTCGCCCCAGCGGCAGAGCCGCGAACGAGCTTCGCGAGCTGAAATTCGAGCGAGGCTTTACCAAACACGCCGAGGGCTCCGTGTTGGTGAGCTTTGGAGCGACGCGCGTGCTGTGTACCGCCAGCATCGAAGACAGCGTGCCGGGATTTCTGCGCGGCACCGCGCAAGGCTGGGTCACCGCCGAATACGGAATGTTGCCGCGCGCCACCCACACGCGCTCGGGACGCGAGGCCGCGCGCGGCAAGCAATCAGGCCGCACGCAGGAAATACAGCGTCTGATCGGCCGCTCGCTGCGCGCCGTGGTTGATCTCAAGGGTTTGGGCGAGCGAACCGTCACCGTCGATTGCGATGTGCTGCAGGCCGATGGCGGCACGCGCACCGCGGCGATCACCGGGGGCTTCGTGGCCTTGGCGGACGCCGTCGATACCTTGCTCAAAAGACGCGCGATTGCTGCCAATCCCTTGCATGGACAAGTGGCGGCCGTCTCGGTGGGAATTTACCGCGGCACGCCGGTTCTCGACCTCGACTATGCCGAGGACTCGAATGCCGAAACGGACATGAACGTCGTAATGAACAGCGGCGGTGCGTTCGTCGAGGTTCAGGGAACCGCGGAAGGTCACGCATTCCGGCGCAACGAACTCGACCAATTGTTGGACCTTGCGGCGCAAGGTATAGCGCAATTGCATGCCGCACAGCTCACCGCCCGCGCAGCCTAGGGAATCGTCCGCGCCAAGGGAACTGGTCGTCGCCACCGCGAACTTGGGGAAACTGCGCGAATTCCGCGCCCTGCTCGCAGGATTGCCGTTCAAACTGACCGGCCTTGCCGAGCTCGGCCTGCCCTCGCCGGATGAGACCGCCTCGACTTTCGTGGCGAATGCCGAGTTGAAGGCGCGCCACGCCGCGCGTTTGAGCGGAAGCGCGGCCGTCGCCGATGATTCCGGAATCGAGGTCGATGCCCTTGACGGAGCGCCCGGCATTTACTCGGCCCGCTATGCAGGACTGGACGCCGACGATGCGGCGAATAACGCGAAGCTGATCCGTGCGCTTGACGGCTTGCCGCCTGATCAGCGCGGCGCCCGCTACCGATGTGCGCTCGTTTTCCTCGAAGCCGACGACGCCCAACCGCTGGTGGCCGAAGCCTCATGGGAAGGAGTTCTCCTCGAGGCACCGCTAGGCGCGGGCGGCTTCGGCTACGATCCCTATTTTTGGCTGCCGGAACTCGGTAGAACGGCGGCCGAACTGTCGCCCGAGGAGAAGAATCGCTTGAGCCACCGCGGCAAGGCAATGCAGACGCTGCGTGACTTGCTGCGGAGGCGCTTTGGGGAGCAGCCAACTCCGGGTGCTGAGCGATGATGGATGCTTCGCTCGCGCTTTATGTGCACATGCCGTGGTGCGTGCGCAAATGCGCGTACTGCGATTTCAATTCACACCAGTTGAAATCCGCGCAACCCGATGCCGCGTACATCGATGCGCTCATTCGAGATTTTGAGATCGAGATGCCGCGCTTGGCAGGCCGCAGAGTCGACACCGTATTTTTCGGCGGCGGCACGCCGAGTCTGTTTCAGCCGGAGGAATTCGCGCGCTTGCTGAAAGCGCTCAGAGCGAGAATTGCCTTCGCGCAGGATGTTGAAATCACGCTGGAGGCGAATCCAGGCACCATCGAGCGCGGGCGGTTTGTGGGTTATGCGGAGGCGGGCGTCAACCGCGTGTCGCTGGGCGCGCAGAGCTTCGACCCGCGGGCGCTCAAGGCGCTGGGCCGCATTCACTCGGCCGACGATACTCATCGAGCCGTGGCGGAGCTGCGCGCAGCGGGACTGGAGAATTTCAACTTGGATCTCATGTACGCGTTGCCGCAGCAAACGCTCGAGGAGGCGCTCGAGGATGTACGCATCGCCTGCTCGCTCGGTCCTTCTCATATCTCGTACTATCAACTTACGCTCGAGCCCGGCACGGTATTTCATTCGCGCCCGCCGGCGTTGCCGGACGAGGACGCAACCTGGCAGATTCAGACCGCCGGCCAGGCCCTCCTTGCGGCAGCGGGGTATGCGCAATATGAGATCTCCGCGTACGCCGCCGAGGGCGCTCGATGCAGGCACAACCTCAACTATTGGCAGTTCGGTGACTATGTGGGCATCGGCGCCGGCGCGCATGGGAAGTTGAGCTCGGGCGAGCCGTTATCGATCTTACGCACCACCAAACCCAAGCAGCCGGGCGAGTATCAGTTCAAGGTTCGGCACGCAGCGGCATCGACCGTTAGTGAAACGGTGCTCATTGGTGAGGAGGCGCAGGTGGCTGCGGCGGATTTGCCGTTTGAATTCATGCTCAATGCGTTGCGCCTCAACGATGGATTCTCGAGCCAGCAGTATCGGCAGAGGACTGGCCTTGATCTTCGCGACCTGGAGGTGAAGCTTGCTCGAGCCCGCGAACGCGGCCTCCTGGAGCGATGTTCAACCGATCCGGGCGAATCCGACGCCAATTGGCGGCCTACCGACCTAGGAAGGCGCTTCCTGAACGATCTGCAGGCGAGTTTCCTCGCCTAGGCTTATACACACCGGCCGGCACGGCCCGCACAAAGTGAGACCTACAGCACATTGCATCTGAAGTAGGTAAGGTGCGTCCCGTAACCTGTTGACTAACAAGGGTAAAACACCCTGCTTATTTTTTGATCAAATCAACAATAATGCGAATTTGCGCCGTATGAGTCGCTTGAACCGACGGCCGTCCACAGACTTATCCACAGTTATTGTG
>JAQGOD010000013.1 GCA_028293775.1 Gammaproteobacteria bacterium | reverse complement strand
GACTACCACTCGCGCAACCTCTTGGTGACTGTCGAGGACAATCCCGGCATTTTGGATTTTCAAGATGCGGTGTTTGGCCCCGTAACCTACGATCTAGCGTCGCTTCTCAAGGATTGCTACATCTCGTGGCCGCCGTCGCGTGTGCGGGCGTGGGTTTTGGAGCATCGAGAGCAGCTGCTCGAGTCGGGGATGCCGTTGGGCACGAGTGCCGCACAGTTCCTGCGTTGGTTCGATCTCATGGGCTTGCAGCGGCACATCAAGGTGCTCGGCATTTTCGCGCGGCTCTATTATCGAGATGGCAAATCGCAATACCTCCATGACCTGCCGCGCGTGCTCGACTATGTGCGGGAAACTGCTTCCGCCTATGCGGAAGCGGCACCGTTGGCCGGTTTCATCGCCAAGCGCATCGATCCTGTGTTTCCGGACGCGCAACGGCGCGCATCGGTATGAGCATGGCGAGCGAGCGCCCGCGGGCGGCGATGATTCTCGCGGCGGGACGCGGGGAGCGCATGCGGCCGCTGACTGACACGACGCCGAAGCCCTTGCTCGAAGTCCGCGGTCAACCGCTCATCGAACGGCACGTGGTGCGGTTAGTGAGCGCGGGCATGCAGCGCATCGTGATCAATCTGGCCTGGTTGGGTGCGCAAATCCGCGACTTCTTGGGAGACGGGGCGCGCTACGGTGCCGCCATCACCTACAGCGAAGAAGTTCCACGCGCGCTCGAAACCGCCGGCGGCATATTCCGCGCTTTGCCGCACCTGTCTCCCGGGCCCTTTGCCGTGGTCAACGGGGACATCTACACGGATTTTCCGTTTCAGACTTTGGCCTTGGACGCAGAGCACGATGCGCATCTCGTGCTGGTGCCCAATCCGAGTTACCTGAAAGGCGATTTCGGGATTGATTCGGCGCGCGGACGTGGCGGCGAGGCCCGCAGCGCGGCTGCCCAACTGCATACCTTTTCAGGCATTGCCGTGTACCGCAGCGGGTTTTTTGCCGATTGCGTCGATGGTGTGTTTCCCTTAAAGCCACTGCTGTTGCGTTCCATGAACGTGGGCCGATGCTCCGCGGAGCTGTATCTCGGGCTCTGGGAAGATGTGGGGACCCCGGAGCGGCTGGCCGCGCTGAACGCAAATCGCTCGGCGGATATTTAGAATACTTCCCTCAAACGGCGCACGCCCTCACGAATGTCCGTCTCCGACATTCGCGAATATCCCAGCATCAGTCCTTTTCTCGTGTGGGGCGTTAAGAAATACGGCGATATGCCATAGATGCCGACGTCCAACGAGGCGGCTCTCGCGATCGCGGTGGCTTCGGAGAGACGCGAGGAGGGCCACAGCACGACATGGGCGCCCGCCCCAAAACCGGTTACTTCAACGCGATCCCCTAAGTGCTTGGCGATGGCTTCACGCAGCGCTGTGCGGCGCGCGGCATTTCTGCGGCGAACGCGCCTCAGGTGACGCTCGTACAGCCCGCTCGTGATGAATTCCGCCAGCGTTTCCTGTTCCAGCGTGGCGGTGTGCCGGTCGCACAGCCATTTCGCGGCGGTGAATACGGAAATGAAGGGCTTCGGGACGATCATGTAGCCGATCCTCAGCGCGGAGAAAACTGTGCGCGAGAATGTGCCGATGTAAATGACTCGCCCTTCGGTGTCCAGCCCCTGCAGGGATTGCAGCGACTGATCTTCGTAGCGATACTCGCCATCATAGTCATCCTCCACCACCAAGGTGTCCATGCGCCTGGCCCAATCCACCAAACTTAAGCGGCGGGGCAGGGAGAGAACTGCTCCGGTCGGGAACTGGTGGGAGGGTGTGACGAAAACCATGCGCGTCCCCTCCGGTAGCTTGTCCGGATTCAATCCATCACGATCGACCGCAACCGGCGACAGGCGTGCTCCCGCGCTACGCAGAACTTCTCGGGTGCCTTGATAAGACGGGTCCTCGACCGCGATGCGATCGCCGCGATCGATGAGCACGCGCGCCACCAAGTCCAAGGCCTGCTGAGAGCCGCTGACGACGATCACTTGCGAGGGATCGCAAATCACCGCGCGCGAGCGGCGCAGGTGAACCGAAATGGCTTCGCGAAGCGCCACGCTGCCGCCCGGCGGTCCATAGTCGAGCCGGCGAAGCGATGCCTTGCGAGCATTGCGCAACAACATGCGCCGCCACATCTCGAAGGGAAAGACCTCCACGTCGCTGCGGCCATAGGCAAAATCGAAACGCAGCTGAGGCGTTCGCTGGCCGGTAAAATTAACCTGGGCCGCCGCCCCGACTGCGCGCCCGTAGCGGGACAACCGCACCCTGACGCGGCTGGCGCGCGCACCTGCCCGGCCCCTTGCCAGCACGTCGGCCACGTAGGTACCGGAGCCGGCGCGGCCCACCACGAAACCTTCCGCCAGCAGCTGCTCATAGGCCAGCACGACCACTGTTCTGGATACATGCAGTTGTTCCGCCAACTCGCGCGTGGATGGCAGGCGCTCCGCATTGCCCATAACGCTGCGCAGGATGGCGTGGCGAAACCAGAGGTAGATTTGCCGCGAGAGGGGTTCGCGGTCATGGAGAAGTGGTATTACAAATGACACGGATAGTGGACCTTTTCAAAGACCATAGCATGGGGCACCCTTCCGGCATGAGTATTCTCAGTTGCATAAGAACCGCCTCGCTGGTTTGCGGCTTGGTGCTCATTTTGCCCTTGCCCGTGGCGGCAAGCGGCGATGGCCAACACGACTTTGATTTCGAAATTGGAGTCTGGAAAACGCACTTAAAGCGCCTTGTGCATCCTTTAAGCGGGTCGAACACCTGGGTGGAACTGGACGGCACGACCGTGGTCCGCAAGATCTGGGACGGTCGCGCGAATTTGGCGGAGCTCGAAACGGATGCCGCGTCAGGCCACCTTCGAGTGCTGTCGCTGCGTTTATATAACCCTCAATCGCGGCAGTGGAGCCTGAATACCGCCAACGTCAGCAGCGGAACCTTAGCGACACCCACCATCGGCGAGTTCAAGGACGGCCGGGGCGCATTCTTCGATCAGGAAGCTTTCAATGGCCGAACCATTCTGGTTCGAAATGTTTGGTCAGACATTTCCGCCGA
>JAQGOD010000123.1 GCA_028293775.1 Gammaproteobacteria bacterium | reverse complement strand
ATCACGGCTGGTGGGGCGATGTTCAGCCCGGCGTGGGCAATCCCGTACCGGCGCGCGAAACCTATACGCTGAAGGATATGGACGCGGCGTCGCTCAAGGTGCTTCGCACCCGCCGCGACATCGCTTGCGTCCTCGTCAATCCGCTGCAGGCCCTGCATCCCAACGCCGGCGCGCCGGCGGATTCGACCTTGATCGACAGCGGACGCTCGGCGCATTTCGACCGTGAAGCCTATTCGGCTTGGCTCAAGCAGTTGCGTGCGGTGTGCACCGAGCGCGGCATCGCGTTGATATTCGACGAGGTATTCGTGGGTTTTCGCATCGGGTTGGGCGGGGCCCAGGAGTACTTCGGCGTGCGGGCCGACATGGTGACCTACGGCAAGACCGTCGCCGGCGGCCTGCCTGTCGGCGTGCTCTGCGGCAAGCATGGGTTCATGCGCCGTTTTCGGGAGGATCATCCTGCCGATGTGTGTTTCGCCCGCGGCACGTTCAACTCGCACCCTTACGTGATGGGCGCGATGTATGAATTCCTGGCCAAACTCGACTCTGAGCCGGTGCGCGCGCTGTACCTGGGCATGGACGAGAAATGGAACGCGAGGGCGCGGGGGCTGAATGACCGATTGGCCGCCGCGAAGCTGCCGCTGCGCGTTGCCAACCTGTCCTCGATTTGGACGCTCTATTATCCGCAGCCTTCGGCCTATAACTGGATGCTGCAATATTATTTGCGCGCCGCAGGGCTCGCTTTGAGCTGGGTCGGCACCGGGCGGCTGATTTTCAGCTTGAACTATTCCGACGACGATTTCACCGCGGTCGCCGATAGAATCGTCTCGGCGGCCGAACAAATGCAGCAAGACGGCTGGTGGTGGTCTGGGGCGCAGCTCACCAACCGGGCAATCAAACGCCGCGTTCTCAAGGAAATGCTTCAGGCGCTGTGGCGACCGGCATGGGATCGATCAGCTCGCCGCGCATCAAGTAGAGCGGCGCCTTGGCATAGATCAAGGCGTCATTGAATGGATCGGTGAGGATTTTCGTCGCCCACACCAAACCGGTCTGCACGCCCTTGAGGAAAAACAGCTGCAGGGTGCGAAACAGCAGCGCCCCGACGCCCACGAACAACCAGATCTCGCCCACGTGGCGTACGAAACCGGCGCCGCCGGTATGCGGCTTGAAGGCGCCGAAGAAGGTCGGATCGAGCCACAGCCAGAGCGGCACCAGCGCCCACACCGCATGCAGGATCACCTTGCGGCGCAGGTTGTAGCCCACCTTGATGTGTTCTTTGTGCTCGTGCGTGGCGGCATTGACTTGATCGTAGCCTTTGGGCTCAAAAAAGAAGTGCCCCGACTGACGGCTGACCATCGATACCAGCCAACCGATCAGCGCGGACTTCACCGGATCAAAAAACATCGTGATATAGGCAATGATGAAGCTGATGGCGCTCAACAGGTGCAGCGACTGGTTGATGCGGCTGTGGTGGTAGTAGCGATGATCGTCCCAGCGCTGGGTCTTGAGCTCCGCCAAAAAACTTTGCATGTCGGATTCCTTGGGATTATTACCTTGAGAATGAAGCAAATATAGGATTTCCGTTACAGGCGCATGACACGCCCCGCTTGCCGGTCTAATTTCATGTGAAAGCAGCCAGCTCGTCACGGAATCGTCATCCGGCGGTGCCATTGTTCGACCATGAGAATCATGATCGTCACCGATGCGTGGTTTCCGCAGACCAACGGTGTGGTCAGCACCCTGGCGCAAACCGCGGCTTGGCTTATACGCTTAGGTCATGACGTAAAGGTCGTGACGCCGCAAGATTTTCGCAGCATCCCTTGCCCCACCTATCCTGAAATTCGCCTATCGCTCTTTCCCTACAACCAGGTCAAAAGCGCCATCTTGAGCTTCGCGCCGCAGGCGCTGCACATCGCGACCGAAGGTCCCTTGGGATTGAGCGCGCGGCGCTTCTGCATCAAGGCAGGCGTGTGCTTCACGACCTCTTACCACACGCAGTTTCCGCAGTACCTGCAGGCGCGTTTCCCCATCCCGCTGGCACTGTCCTACGCAGCCTTGCGCCGCTTCCATGGCGCTGCGGTACGCTGCATGGTGAGCACGCCCTCGATGCGTGCGGAACTTGCGGCGCAGGGCTTTCGGAATTTGGCGCATTGGCAACGCGGCGTGGACACCGAAAAGTTTAGACCCCGTGAGAAAGCCTTTCTCACGCTCCCGCGCCCCATCGCGGCCTATGTGGGACGCGTCGCCGTCGAAAAGAACATCGATGCCTTTTTAAGCATGCCGTGGGCCGGCAGCAAGATCGTGGTCGGCGACGGCCCGGAACGTGCGCGCCTGCAGCACCAATATCCCGGCGCCACCTTTACGGGCTATAAATTTGGCGACGAATTGGCGCGCCATTTGGCGGCCGCCGACGTCATGGTGTTCCCGAGCCGCACCGATACTTTTGGGCTTGTGAATCTGGAGGCCATGGCCTGCGGCGTTCCGGTTGCCGCCTATCCGGTGACGGGCCCCATCGATGTGATCGAGGACGGGGTCACGGGCGCGCTCGATGTCGACCTGGCGGCCGCGGCATTGCGCGCGCTGAAAGTGGACGGCCGAGGCTGCCGCGCGCACGCGCTCAAGTCAGGGTGGGACACGTCAACGCGGCAATTCGAGAGCAATTTGGCGGACGCATCGCGCCTGCCTCAGCCGAAATTGATCTTGGCTTCGAGGTTGGTGCGCGAATCGGCGCTGGACAAGGCTTCTTCCAATTCGATCCGGCCTTCGCGCACCAGTTTGTAAAGCGCGCTGTCGAAACTCAGCATGCCGCGCTCCGTGCCGGTGCG
>JAQGOD010000121.1 GCA_028293775.1 Gammaproteobacteria bacterium | reverse complement strand
TATCGGGTGCGCGGCGGCTCCCTGAAGAGGCGAATTCGCAGCTAATTCACGAATATACCCAGTTAGGGGCTTCTACTACGTCTCAATGAGTGCCAGTGCCGAGTTTTACAACCGGGTTCTCGCGCATGATTGAGTCATCGAGGGTTCAGGACGATAGCTCGAGATGTAGGCTTGGGCCTGTGGGGTTGAATATAGTGTCTGAGACAGAATCTGTGACGCCGATCACGCTCGAGGCATCACCGGCAATTTTGCTGGCCGAGGACGATCCGGTCACGCGCATGCTCATGACCCGCTTTCTCAAGAACGCGGGCTACGAAGTCGATGCCGTGGCGAATGGTTCCGAAGCGCTCGACAAAATGACCAAGCGCTACTACCCGATGTTGGTGACCGATTGGGAAATGCCACAGATGGACGGCATTGCCCTATGCAAGGCGGTGCGCAACATGCAGCTCGATGGCTACGTGTACGCGCTGCTCTTGACTGCGCGCGATGCCAAAGAGCACATCATCGCGGGGCTCGAGGCGGGGGCGGATGACTACCTGGTCAAGCCCGTGCACGAAGCCGAGCTCATCGCGCGCCTCAATGCCGGCAGGCGGATTCTGGCGCTTGAGCACTCGCTGCGCGTGGCCAACCAGCGCAACCGGATTCTGTCGATTACCGACGCGCTCACCGGGGCCTTCAACCGGCGCTACTTGATGGAGCAGTTGCCGCGGGAGTTTGAACGCTGCCGCCGCTACGGCTACCCCCTATCGGTGCTGATGTGCGATCTGGATCATTTCAAGCAGGTCAACGACGAGCACAGCCACGCGGCGGGTGATGACGTCCTGCAGCAATTTGCAAGCCGCGCCCAGAAATTCATCCGCGTCAACAGCGATTGGATCGCCCGCTACGGCGGCGAGGAATTTCTCATCGTGCTGCCGGAAACCAGCTACGACGAAAGCTTGGTGGTGGCGGAAAAGCTCCGTCATTTGATCGCCTCGACCCAGTTTTCGACCCGCGCCGGCGATGTCTCGGTGACGGCCAGCTTTGGGATCGCCTCAACCGGGCTGCAGGGACCCGATCTGGCGCTCAAAGTCGAGACGCTGATCCGCGCCGCGGACGAGAGCCTGTACAAAGCCAAGCTGGCGGGACGTAACTGCCTGACGGGCCAAGAACTCGGCGCCCCCTTGTCCCTCGCGGCGCACGGTTAAAATTTCGCTAGCCGACCTGGCTCAATTCCGCATTGACGGCGGCGAGCTTTTCACCCAGCTCGGCCACCAGATCGCCGATGGCGGGAATGGAATTCTCGCTCACCGCGTGCTCGAGGCTCGAGGCCGCGTGGCTTAAATCCCGCGCGTGGATGTTGGCGCTCGCGCCTTTCAAGGAATGCGCACGCTTGCGCACCGTGTCGTAGTCGTTCGTCTTCAAGGCCTCGATGATCTCCGCCAGGCATTGATCGCCGCTGCTGACGAAGGTTTGCGCGAGTTCGCGCTCGAACTCGAGATCGCCGCCGGTCACTTCCCGCAGCGCTTGCCGGTCCACCGCCGGCGCCAGGGAGTGCGCTTTGAGAAAGCGGCTCAAGGTCTCGATGAGCTGTGCCGGTTCGATGGGCTTGCCCAGATGGGCGTCCATGCCGGCCGCGATGCAGTTTTCGCGATCCTCGCTCATGACATTGGCGGTGAGCGCGATGATGGGCAGGCGCTTGGCATGGCTGCTCAGTTCCAACTCGCGAATGCGGCGCGTCGCCGTGAAGCCGTCCATCACCGGCATTTGGCAATCCATCAAGACCGCATCGAAGCGGGTGGCGGCAATGCGCTCCAGGGCTTCGGCGCCGTTGTTGGCGATTATCACCTCCGCCGCCAAGTTCTGCAGCATTCGTTGCGCCACGCGCTGGTTGACCGGATTGTCCTCCACCAGCAGGATCTTATTGCCGCGAAAGGTGGAACTCCCCTTGGCGGAGGATTTCACGTTGGGGGCGTGCGGCGTCTTGCCGGTCAGCACTTGATCGGTGAGGCTGGCCAAGTGAGCCGCGCGAATGGGCTTCAAGCCAATGGCATTGGGCCGATGCTTTGAATTGATGCTGTCATGTTCTGCGCCGAACAAGGACAGGAGAATCAACGGCAGGCGAGCATAGCGGGTGTCGCTGCGCATCGCGGTCAGCAGGTCCAGTCCGCCGCGGATCGGCATCAGCTCATCGGCCAGGACCAGATCGAAGCGCGGCTCTTTCGCCAGTTGCGCTACTGCCTCATCGACGCTGCCCACCGCCACCGATTGGTAGCCGTAGAGCTTGAGCTTGAGAATCAAACTGTCGCGCACGGCGGCAATATCATCGACGATGAGAATCTTGCGGCCCAATCCAATCGGTATCCGGACCGGTTGTTCCTTGACGACATCGAGCTGAACGGTGACCGAAAAGATCGAGCCTTTGCCGATCTCGCTGCGCACGGCCACATCGCCGCCCATGAGTTCAGCCAATCGCTTGACGATGGACAATCCCAAGCCGGTGCCGCCGTAGTGGCGCGTGGTGGATGAATCCACCTGAGAAAAGGCCTTGAACAGCCGGTCGAGCCGATCCGCGGGTATCCCAATGCCCGTGTCGCTCACTTCGATCAGGAGCAGGCTGCCACCCTTCGCATCCAGTCGGGTCGCCAAACGCACCGTGATGTGGCCCTCGTGCGTGAATTTGACCGCGTTGCCCAGCAGATTCAGGATCACCTGGCGCAGGCGGCCTGGGTCGGCGCGCACCAGCACCGGTACCTCGGCCTCGATGGTGACGATGAGTTCGATGCCCTTGGGGGCGGTTTGCAATGCAGTCGCGGCGACGGTCTCGTAGACCAGATGGATGAGATCGAACTCGACGTTCTCGAGTTCCAGCCGGTCGGCCTCGATTTTCGACAGATCCAGCACGCCGTTGATCAGGGAGAGCAAGGCCTTGGCGCTGCCGCGGATGATGTCCAAGTACTCGCGCTGTGTGTTGTCGAGCCCGGTTTCGGCCAGGATCTGCGACATGCCGAGCACGCCATTCATGGGCGTGCGAATCTCGTGGCTCAAGTTCGCGAGGAAACTGCTCTTGGCGCGATTCGCCGCCTCGGCCGCGAGCTTCGCCTCGAGCGATGCCTGCTCGGCCAATTTTCGATCGGTGATGAGCTGCATGGCACCGGCCAGGCGGAGCGGCGTGCCGTCGGCGGCGCGTTCGGCCTGGCCCCGCGCCCGCATCCATTCGTAATGCCCTGTTTTGTGGCGAACGCGGAATTCCAGATCGTACACGGTGCGATGCTCAAGATGATTGGCGAGGCACGCGGCGACGCGCTCGCGATCTTCGGGGTGAATCAGCGTGACGAAGTGTTCGTGCGAGGTTCCGAGTTCTTCGACGCTGTAGCCCAAGAGCTCGTTGAAGCGCAAGCCATACCAGGAGACGTGCGTGAGAAGATCGATCTCCCACAACCCATCTTGCGTGCCTCGCAGCGCTCGTTCCAAGCGGATTTCCACCGAACCCAACGCGGCCTTGGTGTGCTTCAAATCGCTGATGTCGACGATGGCGCCGGTGATGCGCTCGACCTCGCCGGAAGGCGCCCGCGAAACCCAAGCCTTCTCGGCCAGCCAGCGTTCCGCGCCGCTATCGAGCAGCACCCGATATTCGCAGCGGTAGTAAGGATCGGCGGGCGTGGTCTCCAAGGGTGCGCTGCGAGCTTGCGCGAAGTCATCCGGGTGAACGCGGGACAGGGCGCGATTCAAATCATCGAGCGGCGTGCTCGCGGGAATGGCCAGCAGTTCCCGGAAGTTGTCCGAACAGATGCGGCTGTTGCGGCGGAAATCAAAGTCGAAGGTGGCAACGCCGGCCGCGGTTTGCGCGATGTTCAAAGATTCGGTGGCATACTGCAGCCGATCTTCCAGCTCCTTGCGCTCCGTGATGTCGGTGATGGTGCCGATGGCTCGCGCGTCATACCCGTCGGCGCCCAGCAAAACCTGGCCGCGCCCTGCTAGCCAGCGAATCTCGCCCATCGCGGTCAAGGTGCGGTATTCGGTTTCGTAGCCGTTGCCCGAGGCAACGGCCTTGCTCATGGCCAGGATCACACCCTCCAAGTCTTCCGGGTGGACCGAGGCGAGCCATTGCTCGCGGGAGAGACACATGTCGTCGCATTCCAGACCGATCAACTCGAAAAAAAGCGAGGTGCCCTGGATGGCGCCCGTCACCAGATTCAATTCGAATACGCCGAACCCGCCCGCGGCTTGGGCAAACTCCAGAAACTCTGCGGAGCGCAGCGAGGACGTCTCCGATTCCGTCAAGGGAGGAGATGGATTGCCGACGCCTGCCGCAGTCGGGTCGGGCTTGTCGGTGCGTCGCCGCAATCGGTTGAGTAATTTGCTCTGATTCGACCAGCTTCGCATGCTCAATTCCGTAAGCGGTGGGGCCTGCACCCAACATCTTAAGGGTATCGGCTGACGGGGACACCGCTTGAGCTATGATCGAGGTCTCACTCCTGAGCGAAATGCATGCGAAAACTGAAGTTTTTGGGCGTTCTGACCGCGGCAATCTTCGCGATTCTCTGCGCGTTGCTCATTGTCG
>JAQGOD010000111.1 GCA_028293775.1 Gammaproteobacteria bacterium | reverse complement strand
AAAGGCTGCAGCAGTTTTTGAAATCGGAAGCGCGACTTATCGACAGGCAGCGGTGCGTTTGCCGAAGCGCCGGCTGGCGAAGAAGGGTCTGGTTTATCTAACGGTGTTTGCACGCAAAGCCCCGTGTGCACGTGAAGGTTAACCACGCATTATACGCCGACGATGGCGTTAAGCACGGACTTACGTTAGGCAGTTTCCGCATCGGGCCACAGTAAAACCCCCAAATGCTCGCAAGCCTCGATTAGGGCCGTGGCAGCCTCGCGGGTGCTGGCGTCCAGGCGCCTATCATGGGTTAAAAGCCACGTAAGCCTCGCCCGGCGTGAACGTGCGGAGGGATCGCTATCGAATAGCGCGGGGAACAGGCCCAACGCATCGACAAATTCCCGCATCGCAGCGGTGGTGGGGGCGTTGGGGGCGGGGGTGAGGAGCAACTTCAGCCAGGTCACGCATCGTTTGGCGAGCCCGGCGCGCGTGATGCCGACGCCGGTTCGGCGTCGCGACTCTCCATCCGCCAACGAATCCGCAAGATTGCGGTAGCGTTCGATTGCCGATTCGTCGGCGGCCACCGCGGGACTGGCATCGGACAAAATGGAGCGCAGCACGTCGCCCAATAGCAAGGAAAGCGATTCGGCCAAAAAGCGTTGGCATTGTTCAGCGTCGGGACGAGAAAGCTGATCCCAGGAGAGAGGACCTCCTATTCGTCGGGCATTCGGCGACTTGGACATGACTCCCAGTGTATCTTCTCTATTGCCCATCGCAACTATCTCAAATTGCGACAAACATCACTGACAGACGGAATCCGCCGAAAAACGCGCCTGCTTCGAGGCCGACGCTCAAAGGCCAGAAAAAATTTAATGATCGCGGATGTATCATAGTTGTCGTTGCAAGCCAGACCCCAACTCGCTCCCGGCAAAACCACCTTCCTCGCTCAAGGTGTCCGCCGCATCGTGGCCGGAAATGCCGGGCTCATGACCGGTCCCGGAACCAACACCTACCTGCTCGGCGATAAAGAGATCGCCGTGGTGGATCCTGGGCCAGACGATGCGGGCCATTTAGAATCCATTCTCAGCGCCGCCGGCGGGCCCATTCGTTGGATAGTGGCGACTCATACGCATCGTGATCACTCGCCGCTGGCGGCGACGCTCGCGCGCCGCACCGGGGCGCAAATCATCGGATTGCCGCCGCCTGGGGACGGGCGTCAGGACGATTCGTTCATACCGCACCACCAGCCGGCCGACGCGGAAAGCTTGATATTGGGCGAAAGCCGACTGGTGGCGATTCACACGCCAGGCCACGCATCCAACTGCGTATGCTACTTCCTGGCGCGAGAGCGCCTGCTGATCACCGGCGATCACGTCCTGCAAGGGGTGTCGCCCGTGATATTGCCCCCCGATGGCAACATGGCGGATTACCTTCACTCCATCGATAAATTATTTGCTTACGACTTTGAGAAAATTGCTCCGGGCCACGGCGACCTGATGGATCGGGGAAAAGAAGCTCTTCAGGCGCTGCGCGCGCACCGCCTCGCGCGCGAGGACAAGGTGTTGCGCAGTTTGGCCAGCCTCGGCCAGGCCGATCTGAACACGCTGACTCCCGTGGTCTATGACGATGTCTCTGCCGACCGGCATCAATGGGCGCGCTTGACGCTGGAGGCCCATTTGATCAAGTTGCTGCGCGAGGTTCGCGTCAGTGAGCTGGACGGAGTTTGGCGTGTCAAGGCATGACAGCTCGGCTTGCGGTATCGCTGCGCGCGGTCAGCGTGCGGCGCGGCGACAAATGGATATTGCGCGATATCACTTGGCACCTGCGGCCGGGTGGACGCTGGGCACTGCTCGGGGAGAATGGTGCCGGCAAGACTCAGTTGCTGAAACTGATCAGCGGCGATGTCTGGCCCACGCCAACGAGGCCCTCGGCGCCCGGCGGTAAGGACGGGCGAACGTTCAGACTGGGACGCCGCTCGATGGACTTGCTTGATGCCAAGCAGCGCATCGCCTACGTCGGAGGCGAGCGACAAGACAAGTATGAACGCTACGGTTGGAACTTAAGTGTTCGGGATGTGGTGGCAACGGGCATTCAAGGCAGCGATCTGCTGCTTACCTCGATCACGGCGCCGCAGGCCAGACGCGTCGGGTCGCAATTGCGGGCATGCGGACTCGATGCCCTGGCTTCGCGCAAGTTTTTAACATTGTCCTATGGAGAGAAGCGACTGGTGCTGCTGGCGCGCGCGCTGGTACGAGACCCGGACTGGCTGCTGCTGGATGAGCTCTACAACGGTTTGGATGCCGGCTACCGGCGGCGCATCGATGCCGTGCTCGAGTCAGTTCGTCGGCGAGGCCAGGCTTGGGTGGCGACCGCGCATCGCGCCATGGACTTACCGGCCGGAACGCGCTCGTTGCTCAAGCTCTCCGCAGGCCGGATAAGCAGCCTGAAACGGTTGCAGCGCGATGACGCCGAGCAACTCAAATCGCGCGCGGAGGAACGTCGGCAGCCGGATTTAAATTCCGGGCTGCCAACGCCCAAGACTGCGAAGAAATTCGGCGAGTGTTTGCTGCGCTTATCGCATGTGGATCTATACGTCGAATACCAAGAGGTGCTGCGCGATGTGAATTGGCAGCTGCGGCGCGGTGAGCATTGGGCGGTATCCGGTGCGAACGGCGCGGGCAAGTCCAGCTTCCTTAAATTGCTTTACGGCGATTTGTCGCCGGCGCTGGGTGGGTGCATCGAACGAGCGGGCTTTCCTGCGGGAACTCCAATCATGCAGTGGAAGCAGCGGGTCGGCTACGTGTCTCCGGAACTGCAAAGCACTTATGCGCTGGGCGTCAGCATCCTGGAACTGGTCGCAAGCGGGCGCCACTCGAGCATAGGACTGGTGAACGCACCCACGCCGGGCGACTTGAAGGCGGCGCGGCACTGGCTTAGGTTTTTCAAGTTGGTGAGTCTAGCGCAACGCCGCCCGCGCGAATTGTCGTATGGACAGCTGCGCAGGGCCCTGATCGCACGCGCCATGGCGGCGGATGCGCAAATCTTGTTGCTGGACGAACCGCTGACAGGGCTTGATCCCTTGCAGCGAGCCTTGATGAAGCGATTGTTGGAACACTTGATGAAGCGTGGAATCACCGTGATTGCGGCCGTACACCACCAGGAGGACCTGCCGCGCGGCATCACTCACGGACTGCATTTACATAAGCGGCAGGCGCACATCCATTTTGCGACGTGAGTGACGGCCAAGCTTTGGTGCGGCGGGCGAGACTGCAAGTCCTTGAAGGTTTGGAAGTCGAATTATGTTGCGTCTCAGCATTGCGCTCTGGATTGTGACCGCCGCAGTTTTGGCTGGTTGCAGCGGATCCGGATATGCGGTTCGGCCGGTGCCGCGCATCGCCGCAGACAATGTCGGCAAGCCCGTGAGCGTGCTGCAAGAAGCCTTCGGCGAGCCGCGCAAGATCGACAAGACTGCCACCAAGATGGTGTATGTGTGGTTTCTTCCGCAAAAGCCCAAAGAAGGGACGCCCTCGGGATTTCAGGGCTGCGAAATGGAAGTGACCGTGGACCCTCGTTCGCAGCGCATTTTGGGGTATTCGCTGTCGAACATCGGCTGGTCGGCGTGCCGCGACGTGCAACGGCGCATTCGCGTGGCGCAACGCTAACCGGAAAGCGGTTTCTCGCTACAATAGGCAACCCAAGCCTGATGGGCGCGTCCGGAGTTAGTTGCCGTTGTTTCCAGTCTCTATTCTGTTGCTGCTTATCCAAGTGGCGCTCATCGTGCACGTGATCAAGACCGGCCGGAACCAGCTTTGGATCTTTGCCATCTTTCTGTTGCCCGGGATAGGCGCGCTCGCCTATGTCGTGGCGGAGATTCTCCCGGAACTTTTCGGCGGCAGGACGGCGCGCCGCGCTAGGGCGGGCCTTGGGCGCATGATCGATCCGAACCGAGACTTGCGCCGCGCCAGCGCGGAAGTGGAGATATCGGGAAACGTCGATGCCCGCCGCCGGCTCGGCGAGGAACTCTACGAACGCAATCAATTCGACGAAGCCATCGATGTGTATAGCGGCGGCCTCAAAGGCATCTTCGAGTACGACCCGACATTGCTCCTCGGATTGGCACGCGCGCTCTTCGGCAAGGGTGACTACGCGGCGGCACGCACGACGCTCGAACTGCTGGCGCAACACAACCCGGACTTCAAGTCAGCCGATGCCAAGCTGCTGTATGCCCGCACGCTCGACGCACAGGACGCATTGGATGAGGCCGAGCGCGAATACGCCGCGCTCGCTCCCGGATATCCCGGCGCCGAGGCGCGCCTGCGCTATGGGGTATTGCTCAAGCGGCGCGGCAAATTACAAGAGGCCCAACGGGTACTGAAGGATTTGCTCGACAGCGCCAGGCTGGGGCCTGCCCATTACCGAAAGGCGCAAGCCGAGTGGCTGGACCGCGCTCGCCGGGAATTGGGCTAGAATCCGGGGCCGGCAATTTTTTTAAATGGAGTTTCCATGAAGTCCATGGCGCGCGCACGTCGCTTTGCAGTTCTGTCCATAGCGGCCGTGATGATAACGGCGTGCGCCGGCCAGAAGGAACCCGCACGCAAGATGCTCGCCGATATCGATACCACCGTTACGGCCGCATCGGGGGAGGCGGCGAAATACATTCCCGATCAACTTATTGAGGTACAACGACAGGCCGCCGAACTGAAGGCCGCGTTCGACAAGCAAGACTATCCTGCCGTCGCGAATGGCGGTCCCGCCGTGCTCGCCGCGGCACAGATGCTGGCCACCGCCGCTGCCTCGAAAAAGGATGAAATCCTAAAGGGGTTGAACGATCAATGGACGGTGCTGGCGGGCACCGTGCCCGAAAACTTGACCGCGGTGCAAAATCGAATCAATTTTTTGAGAAAAAAAACCAGCCAGAAACTTGCCGTGGGCATCGATCTGGATGCGGCCAAATCGGGCGCGGACGATACGGCCTCGCTCTGGTCGAAGGCGCAAGCGGCTTTCGCCAGCGGCAGCATGGACGAAGCGGTGAGGACAGCGCAGGAGGTCAAATCCAGGGTTGAGACGCTTGCAACCACGCTCAAGCTGGATCTCTCGGCGCCAGCCGCACATCACAGCGCCAAGGTGCCTTCGCTCACGATGACCGCGGTTCCGGCGATATGCGCCGCGATCAGCTCGCCCTTGCCGATCTCGAGGCGCACCCTGACTTGTCCCGGCCGCTTCATCTGATAACCCTGCCGTCCGATGAACGTGGTGGATTTCTTACCGAACTGATCTAGGTCCCACAGATACGCGGCCAGCATGGCGTGTGCGTTGCCGCTGACCGGGTCCTCCGGAATCCCCAAGGCAGGGCAGAACATGCGCGATTCCGTCCAGATCTCATCGGAATCGCGATTGACGGCAAACAGGAAAAAGCCTTCGGCGCCGAGTTCGCTGCCGAGAGATATCAGGGTTTCGAAATTCGGTGCAACGCTTTCCAAATGCCGGTGATCCGAGATCGGCACAAGAAGGCGGCTGCTGCCTTTGCGCGCGATTCTGGCCGGCATGACGTCATGCAGTTGCGTGGCAGGCAGCTTCAGCGCCTCGGCAACCCGAAGCGTCGTCTTGAAAGGCAGGGGCGCATCCAGCTGCGCGACCGCCTGGCGGAACTCGATGAGGGTCTCGGGCCCCGCCGCACGCTGTTCGATCAGGGCGCTGACTTCGATGATTCCGGTACCGCTGTGTTGCCGGCTTATGCCGGCGGTGCGCCGTCCCAGTGCGAAAAGCACGGCATGCGCTGCCACCGTCGCGTGGCCCACGAAAGGCGCTTCCTTGCGTGCGTTGAAAAAGCGCAGCCGCACGTCGTGGTCCGGCGCGTCGGCGGCGAATACGAAAGCCGTTTCGGCGTGCGAGAACTCGCGCGCGACCGCGGACATGGTCGCCTCGTTCTGCCCGTCGGCATCGAGGATGACGAGGGCAGGATTGCCCGTAAAGCGCGTTGCGGTAAAGGCGTCCACTTGAAAAATGCGCAAAGCAAATCTCCCGAGGCGATGGCGGAGTTTTGCACGCATCGGGCCGGCAGGCTACACTTGAATAAACCTTGGGGTGGCCTTAAGGGCCTGAGACGCGGGCATCGAATCCTCGATGATTTTCGCGAACCCGTTGAACCTGACCCGGTTAGTACCGGCGTAGGGAGCAGGTAATCGTATGCGCGCCGCAGTCGAAATCAGCATGTACCCATTGACGGGCGACTATCGTCCACCGATTCAGGACTTCATCGATCGGCTCAACGGTCATGCGGGACTCATTGTCAAGACCAATGCCCTGGCCACCCAGATCTGGGGGCCGCTCGACCAGGTCATGCGCACCTTGGCCGCGGAGATGGAACGTTCTGCTGCTCATGCACCGCAATTGGTGTTCGTCATGAAAGTGCTTCCGGGATTGGCTCCGCCGGATCCAGGCAAGGCGTGATCCGCGAGTTTGCGGTCCGGCTCGTAGGTGCCTGGCACGATACGAGCGGGGTCGAACTCACCGCGGCCGCGCTGGCGGTGGTGTACTTGATTCTCGCGATCCGTCAGCGCATCAGCTGCTGGGTTGCCGCCTTCGTGAGTTCGTGCTTGTACGTGTGGGTGTTTTTTGCGGCGCACCTGTACATGGAGTCGGCGCTGAACGCCTTCTATGCCGCGATGGCAGTCTATGGCTTCTGGCAGTGGCAACATGGCAAAGCAGGCGCCGCGCTGGCCGTGAGCCGATGGCCGCTGCCGCGTCACATCCGGGGCATTCTCGCGATTCTCGCATTATCGGCGGTCAGCTCCCTTTTCCTGAGGCGTTTCACGCCGGCTGCCTTGCCCTTCCTGGATTCGATCATCACCTGGTCCAGTGTCTTCGCGACCTTTCTGGTGGCCCGCAAGGTGTATGAAAACTGGTATTGGTGGCTGATCATCGACTCGTTCAGCCTGTGTGTATATTTCACGCGCCATCTCTACATGACGATGCTGCTGTTTAGTATCTATCTCGTTTTGATTGTGATCGGTATGCGCGAATGGCGGCGCAGTTTGCCCTCTATCGCTTATGCAGCTGGTTGACGTCGAGGAGCTGTGCCGCGCGGTCCTGCCCGGAAAAGGCGGTGTCGAGGTTGAGCCCTTGACGCAAGGTCTTTTTAGCGAGACTTACCGGGTCCGGCGCGGAGGCCTCGCTTATACCCTCAAGGCTGCGGCGCCAAACCGGGGGCAATTCGGCTTGAGTTTTGCCTGGGAGGTAAGGTTGCTCGAGCGTGCCACGGAATCATCGCTCGCCCCTCCGTTGGTGTATCACGATGCCGAGCGCGTGATCATCTCGCGCTGGGTCAAGGGTAGGGTCTGGTCGACGCCGGAGGCGGCGCTGCCGGAGAATGTGCGCAACATGGCCCAAATGCTGCGCCGGGTTCATGCGTTGCCTATTCCCGCGCCGTCCAATCCCGTTGGCCCGAGATGGTGGATCGAGAGCTATGGCGCGGCACTGATGCGGGAAACACCACGTCGGCTCGATCCGTCCCTGGCAGAGGCAGCCGGCTTGCATCTGCACGAGCTTGAACAGCTGCCGCGGGCCGCGGGCGTGGTATGCCACAGCGATTTGCACGCCATGAATGTGCTTCGGTGCGATGAGGGCCTGATCTTGCTCGACTGGGAGTACGCGCATGTGTCGGATCCGCTCTGGGATCTGGCGGGTTGGTGCGCCAACAATGATTTGGAGACGGAGATGCAGCGGGATTTGCTGGGGCAGTACTTAGGTCCGCTGCCCCGCTCGAACGAATGGGTGCGCTTGAGGCTTCTCATGTGGCTCTACGACTATGTCTGCCTGCTCTGGGGTGAACTTTACCTAAGCCTGCGGCGCGATGCTTCGGATGGCATTTCCCAGCGTG
>JAQGOD010000104.1 GCA_028293775.1 Gammaproteobacteria bacterium | reverse complement strand
CCTTCAAGTACTCACCGGCACGGATGCACTGCGTATCGAATTTCAAAATCATCGCGCGACTTCAATTCTGGTGAGAGATCGCGAAAGTACGCGCAACATCCAGGTCAGTGGCGAACTCATACTGGCGGCTGGCGCGATCGAATCGCCCAAACTATTGCAGTTATCCGGAATTGGTCCGGGAGCGCTTTTGCAGAGCTACGGAATCCGGGTGCTGGTCGATGCACCGTCCATCGGCGCCAACCTGCGCGAGCATCGATACCTCGCGATGCAGTACCGGGTCACCGGGGGCAGTCTCAATAACCGCTTGAGCGGCATCGGCCTGCTGCGCTCGATGTTGGATTACACCCTGCGTTCCAAAGGACCTTTGACTCACTCCGCGCACGAAGTTGGCGGTTTCGTGAAGACAGGTCCGGAACTCGATCGTCCGGATGCGCAGATCGGCGTGGGACTCTATTCCATGAGTGGCTCAGGCAACGCAGTCAATATTGATACGCACCCCGGAATCACAATCGGGGGCTACTTCATGCGGCCCGAGAGCCAGGGGACGGTCCGCATTCAGTCTCCCGATCCTGCCGCTCGACCGTACATCGACGCCAACCACCTTTCCTCTGACATAGACAAGAGTTCGGCGATTTCCTTGTTTCGCTGGATCCGTAAGCTCGCGGCGCAACCGGCCCTGGCGCCGTGGCTGGTATCTGCCACAACCCCCGGTACTGAAATTCAGTCCGATGAGCAAATCGTCGACGCCTTCCTCCGCTTCGGTAATACCGCTTATCACGTATGCGGCACTGTGCGCATGGGGAGCGACTCCGGCGCCGCGCTCGATCCGCAGTTGAGATTGCGCGGCGTCGAGAACGTGCGTGTGGCCGATACATCCATTATGCCGACCATCACGTCCGGCAACACCAATGCGCCGGCTATGGTGATCGGCTTGCGCGCCGCAGAAATGGTTCTCGCGGCGCGCAGCGCTGCGGCCCGCGCGGCGTAATCGAAGGACTACTATGCCGGAAATTCCGTACTCCCATATCAAACAACTTTACATCGACGGCCGCTGGGAGAAGGTTCAGGCAGCCGAGTCTGTGATCAATCCGGCCACCGAAATGGAAATCGGAAGCGCGCCGGTGGGCGACATCACCGCCGCGCGCGCTGCCATTCAAGCGGCACGCGCCGCCTTTGACAGTGGCCCTTGGCCACATCTCGCAATGTCCGAACGCGCCGCTGTCCTCAAGCGGTTGCATTCGGCGCTCGAGGCCAAGCGCGATCAGATCGCACAGCTCATTATCGCCGAGGTCGGTTGCGCGCAAGGAATCACCTATGCGATGCAGGTTGGCGCGCCGCTGAGTCACTTCGCCAGCGCGCTCGCGTATTCCGGGTCCGATGATCGACGGTATCTGCCGCTCGAAGCGACGCCGAATCCCATGAATCCCGCGGGACCCCGGATTCTCGGCGGCGGCACAACCGTGCGAGAGCCAGTGGGCGTGGTCGCCGGAATCACCGGCTACAATTTTCCTTTTCTTTTGAACTTGTCGAAAATCGTTCCGGTACTACTGGCCGGCAATACTTTGGTGCTCAAGCCCTCGCCGTTCACGCCCTACTCGGCGCTACTTTTCGGCGAATTCGCCGATGAGATTGGCCTTCCAAAAGGCGTTCTCAATATCGTCACCGGCGCCAACGATGTGGGTTCGCTCCTGAGCTCGCACGCCGATGTCGACATGGTGAGCTTCACGGGCTCCGAAGCGGTTGGCATCGCCATCATGCAGCAGGCAGCCCCAACCTTAAAACGCGTGCACCTGGAACTCGGCGGGAAGTCGGCGCTCATTGTGCGCGCCGATGCCGACTTTCAGCAGGCCGCGCTAGGTGCCATTGCTGGGCTTTCGGTCAACTGCGGCCAAGGTTGCGCGCTGTTGACGCGCTTCTTGGTGCACAACTCAATTCGCAAACAATTCGTCGAAACGGCGACAGCCGTGGCAGCGCAGTGGAAGATCGGCGATCCAGCCGATCCGTCGGTGCTGATGGGGCCGCTGATCCGAGAGTCACAGCGCAGTAAAGTGGAACGCCTAGTCAGCAAAGGTCGCGAGGAGGGCGCGCATTTGGTGTTCGGCGGCGGCCGGCCTGCACACCTACCTAAAGGGTTCTTTACCGACATCACATTGTTCGACGAAGTCGACAATCGCATGACGATCGCTCAGGAGGAGGTCTTTGGTCCAGTCGGCGTCACCATCGGATTTGACACCGACGATGAGGCAATCGCCATCGCCAACGCCTCGCGTTATGGCCTGAACGGCGGCATCCTGAGTGCCGACGCTGCGACGGCATACGAAATGTCGCTGAAAATCCGGGCCGGCAGTATTTATGTCAACGGGGGGACTGGCAAAATGCCCTACGCCCCCATCGGCGGCTACAAGCGATCAGGCATCGGCCGGGAATACGGCCCCGACTGGCTCAAGGAATTTACGCAAGAGAAATCGATTTTCTACCCAGTAGGGCGATGAGCTGCTGCAATCGATTTCTGATTTCGGTTTGCCACTGATACCCCCAAAAACACGCCTCACGTCGTTCGAGCGCTTCGTCAAGGTTTGGATCTATGGGTCGGTTGGGCCGGCTGCCACGCGGCCGACCGCGAGATCGACAACTTCATGACCGTCCCACGCCCGCGCCCAGGGTGACGAGAAGCTCGTCCAATTGCGCAAACGTCTCGGCCATCCCATTCTCCATCCCGGCGTTGGCATCGAGAGCTTCCTTGGAGGGATAGAGTTCGTGAAAGACCAGCAGCGTCTTGCCACCTCTTTCCTCGAAGGTCACGGTGGTGACGGCACCTCCGTCACTTTCGTCATTCGTCCAGACGAGGCGCGAGTGGGGTGTCACTTCGAGGTACCGACCG
>JAQGOD010000004.1 GCA_028293775.1 Gammaproteobacteria bacterium | reverse complement strand
CCTCCCCACCCAGGTTGGCGCGATTGGCATCCCACTGAAATGTAAATTGCTGCCCGGCACGCGGAAATTGCAGATTGTCGAGGCGGTCGTAGCTGAACTTGAAGAATAATTCGCCTTCGTTGTATTCCTGGTCCAAGAGATTCGGATCGCCCAGCCGCACCCGCGTCGCGCCGTTGGTGCGGTGAAATCCGGCGCGTATCTCGCCCCAATTTCCGAGTGTGCGTCCGATATCGAGGTCCGCTTCCGCCTCGCGATCGCGATAGTCGGCAATCAGCACATCCTTTGCATACAGCTGCAGATCCCTCGCCTGCACCTGCAGCCTCGGCGCCAAGAACCAGGTCCGCTCCGCATTGAGGGGCTGGTAGAATTCGCTCGCCACCTTTGGATCGCTGCCGATTTGAACGTCGGTCACCAGTTCTGCGCCCAAGTCATCGAGCTCGGTCAAGATGAAACGCGCTGCCGCGTTGTAGCGGCTGTTGCCTTGGAAATTGTCTGCCAAATTCAAGCCGAACCGAATGTAGTTCGGCCCCCAGGATTTGCGCCGCGCCCGAACCTCGAGGCCGGTCTTCTCATCGGCACCCTGGCCTTGATCGACGAGGGCGTAATCGAGCGTCTCGAAATTTCCCAATCCGTAAAGCTCGGTGATACTGGTCCCGACCGCAGTGATATCCAGAGGCTTGCCCAGCAACGGCTGCATCTCCGCCATGATGGTTTTCTCGTAGCGGCGGGATTGTTCATCGACGCGCACGAACTGAATGGGGGGCAGTCCGGGCTGTCGGGATGCGCGCCGCGCCAGATAATCGCGATAGGCGCCTTCCCCGACGCTCAATGAGTCGAGCCTGGCAACCATGGTCCGCGCCGCATTCTCCCCCGCGGCGATGGTCGAATTGGCCGCCGTGAAGTCCGTGGAACTAGCAGGACCGAGATTCGGCTCGATCAAAATGTCGGATGAACCTAAGGTAGCGCGTTGGCGATCCGCATCTTTGCGCACCAAAATTGCCAACATCTGGTTGGTGATCGACAAGGCCGAGTCCAAGGCCTCTCGCGTCTGCAGCGGAAAGCTCACGTCGGAGACGATGAGAATATCCGCATGCATTTGGCGCGCCACGTCGATAGGCAAGTTCTCCGCCAGCCCACCATCCACCAACAAGCGGCCCTGGGTTTCGACCGGTGCAAAAACGCCGGGCGCCGAGATGCTCGCGCGCATCGCGATGGCGAGATCGCCCTTGTCCATGATTACCGCATTGCCGTTGAGCAAGTCGGTGGCGACGGCGCGAAAAGGCGTCGGCAGCAGATCGAAATTGGTGCTATTGCTGAAAGGCAGCGTGAGCTGACGCAGCGTTTCCTGGAGCTTTTGCCCTTGAATAAAGCCCTTGGGCAACAGGATTTGGCCGTGCTTCAAGCCTAAGGGCAGGCGTACCAGAAAGTTGCGGTCATCTTGCTTGCGCCTGAATGCGAGATCGCGGCGCGGAGGCGCATCGCGGAAAGCTTCCTGCCAGTCCACCGAACGCATGGTGGCCTCGATCTGCGCGGCGGTCATGCCGCTGCCATACAACCCCCCGACCACGGCGCCCATGCTGGTGCCGGCAATGCAATCGATGGGTACTTTCAGTTCCTCGAGAATCTTCAACACGCCGATGTGCGCCATCCCGCGCGCACCACCGCCCGACAGCACGAGGCAGATACGGGGCCTGACCTGCTCAGTCGCCGGGGGCGAGGCCGCGTTGGCCGCCGATTGGCAACTCGCGGCCAACGCACAGACCAATCCAAGTTGTGTGGCGAGCTTCCCCATGATGGGGAGACAGTTTAGAGGACCACGTCGATACTGGAAGCGGTAAAGGTGTTGGTGGTGGGGTCGTAAAACCCTCTGGCCTCGAACTGGGTCGCCGGGGTGGGCGCGGCAAAGGTCGTGGTGAGCTGCGTTACGAAGGCGGCGAAACCATTGAATGACTGGATGGTGGCGCTGGCCGCGCTGGTAGCACCGGTCCCGACCGAGAATACCGGCGCGAACAAGGGCAGACCATTCGCCGCCGGCGCCGCTGCGGCCGGCACGATGGTCGGGTTGGTACTCAAGCTCACGAGATCGATGCTGTCCGCGCCGATTCGAAGCGTACCGCTGCCCAAAGCGGCGTTCGCTCGGTCGATCGTCAAGCCCGAAGCGGTCAAGGTGGCGAACGGCGCGCTGGTTCCGGTGCCGGTCCAAAGGACTTGCAAGGTTGCGGGTTCGGTCGCTTCCGAATTGACCGTTTCGGCGATGAAATCCGGCGGCGCTTGGCCAAACGGTGCGCTAAAGCCCTCGACCCACAGCGGATCGCCGGGCGCGGCAGTCGGCACGGTCAGCGCTCCGGTGCTCACCACATAATTGGCCGCGCTCGGATCTTGAGCCGCGCTGACGCCATTGCCGGCAAAGTTATACACGCTGGCCGGCCAGTTGTTGATGGCCTGCAGATTCAAGTCCAAGGTGCCGGGTGCGGAGGAAACCACCGTGCCAAAAACCTCGGTCGACTGAATGCGCACCGAACCGGTATTGGTCGCTACCCCGGTGGAATCGACCATCACTGCGCCGGCCGCGGATAAGGAATAAAGACCGTGGGCCGTAATGTGCTGGCCGACGGAAACAGAGGTGTAATTCAAGGTCCCCAATGTGGAGACGCCGTCGGCGGTAACTTGCGTGCTTGGCCCTAGGGTCACTTGCGCGTCCAGGGTTTGGTACTGGATGATTTGCGAGATATTCGCAAAGAGTGTGGCCCCGCGCAGGGTGAGCACATTCCCATTGCGTGCGATTACATCGCCTTCCAAGCCGTAGGTGTAGAAATCCTCCA
>JAQGOD010000047.1 GCA_028293775.1 Gammaproteobacteria bacterium | reverse complement strand
GCGGGGATAGGTATACATTCACAAGTTCGTGAATGGGCAATTTCGTGCCCCGGACGCAGCGCAGCGCGCCGTTCTTCACGGCGTGGTGCGCTGCAGATCCGGGGTCCCGGTTACTTGCTACCAGAAGAAACCGGGGTCCCGGTTCTGCGAAGCGGCATGAAGAATGCCGCATCGCGCCCGGGACACGGTAGTAGCAAGCGTAGCCCGCATGAGCGGAGCGACATGCGGGATTGTGATACCCAAACGGTGTGCGAGTTGATCGCACGTCCCGTCCGCTTGCTGCACATACGCTCTCATGATTGCACCACCATGCCGGGCAGAACAGCGATCAGCATTTCGATCAGAAAGTAGTGCCATGGCCGGGTCTCGGTGTCGGCATCGGACTGCACGCCTTCCGGCCATTCCTCGGGGTGGATGCTGATGGCGTATTGCAGCAACCCCAGCACTCCCGCCATCGTGGTCGGAGCGATACTCGCCAGGGCGCAGGCGGCGTCGGTTTCGGCATCGGAGGTGCGGTGAACCTCCCGCACGCTGTCGATCCATCGCGGATCGTCGGTTTCCACAATCTCTTCTTCCCAAACCGTGATCCAGGACCGGGTTTTTTCGCGCGGCAATTCCTGCTCAAGCGCACAACCCCGGCTAAAGGCGTTTTCGAAAGCAAGGCGGGCGGCCTTGTGGACCTCGATTGCCTCGAATATCGGATCGGACGTGGACGCGTCGGCAGCGTTGGCCGGGATGGCGACAGCAGCGGACGCAGCCAGCGCGGCAGCAGTTGAAAGGAAACGGCGGCGGGTGGTATTGATTGAATTGGTCATCGATTTTCTCGCTTTGCCAGAGATTGAGGGGTTCGATGGTCGGAGCCGGACGGGTGTTGACGCATTCGCCCGGTTCATTTTTCAATCCGGCTCATGATCGCAGAGCGGTTAATTTTGGTCATGGCTCCGCCGTTCGCCGGGATTGCCGTCGCGTTCAAAAATGACACTAAATGGATCATGTCAGATGATCCAAAAAGGATCAATAGTTTTTGATGATTTCGATCGAACAAATTCGAGCTGCCCGCGGGCTGTTGGGCTGGTCCCAAACGCGGTTGGCGGAAGCGGCGGAGCGCTCTCTGCCGACGATCAAGCGTCTCGAAAGGAATGACGGAGAGGGCCCCTCTGTGTCCGACGATGTTAGAGACGCTGTCCAGCGGGCCTTGGAGAAAGCTGGCGTCGAGTTCATTGCGGAGAATGGCGGCGGCGCAGGCGTCAGAATGAAGAAGCGCAAACGCTGATTTTTTATTGAACAGGGGCGGGGCGGCCATGAGCGCAGCGCGGGCGACGCCGCGGCCTGTCAAGCAAACCGAATATTAGAACTGGAATCGGTCATAAGCATTTTTGGGACAATTTGTCCTAAAATTCAAGGACTAATTGTCCCATGACTTAATCGGTCCCGTGGGACAATGTGCGCCGATGGCCGATGATGCTGAAGATATTGCAGAATCCCAGTGGCGGGACGCTTTCCGCGCCCGTGTGCGCGAAGCCCAGGGCGATCGCAAAGACAAGGATATGGCCAAACTGCTGGGGATAACGCCGGAACGATACCGGAAGTATGTCAGCGGCGGTGCAGGCCGAAAGACGGTGATTCCGGTGCGACTGCTAACCAGGTTCTGTCTGATCACGGATCGCCCGCTGCAATGGCTGATTGACGGCCCCGAGGAGCAATTCAGCAAGCAACCAAAGCCACGAAAGACTCAGCCATCCCTGAAAAAGCGGGCTACAGCAACCCGACGCTGATGGACCACCCGATTTCAGTGAGACAGGCGAAGGCTGCGCGCGCTTTGATTGCGTGGTCTTCAAGGCGATTTGGCCACCGCCTCCGGTATTTCCGAGCCGACAATCGCAAGATTAGAGGCCGAGGATGGTCCGGTAGGAGGTCGTGCCGAAACGGGGGCAGCTCTGGTGGCCGCCCTGGAAAAGGCTGGTGTCGAGTTTATTGCCGAGAATGGCGGCGGTGCAGGCGTCAGAATGAAGCGGCGCAAACGCTGATTTTTTTGAACAGCGGCGTAGCCCACATGAGTGCAGGACCGTAGGGCGCAATAAGCGCAGCGCATTGCGCCGCAAGAATAATGGCGCGACGGCCATGCCGGATTCTGACGTGCACCTCGCCTTGATGTCCGAAGATGGCGCAATGCGCTTCGCTTATTGCGCCCCGCGAGCTACGCTTGTCGAGCTGCAGACCCCCAGTCAGGCGGCGGCCCGCTTGGTCGAACGACGCGACGGCGTCTTCCTCGGCAGCGGCAGGAGCACGTCTGCCGACACGCGAAAGCGGGCACGCAATCGCTGTACCATCGCCATGCTCAGCCCTTTCCTGCCCCGCAGAACTTCGCTGACGCGGCTCGGGCTGCCCAGGATCGGCACGAGTTCGGCCCGCGTGAGGCCGTGCTGGTCCATCAGGTGACGTATCAGATCGGCAGTGCTCGCCGGCCGGCGAGGCCATCTGCTCTCCTCATAGGCGGCAATCAGGCGCGCGTGCGCCTCCTGTCGGGCGATGTCGGCCGGGTCATCCGATTGCCAGAGCCGGTCAACAAGCTTGCGCGCGCGCATAAGCTCGGCATCGCCATCGATCAAGATCAGGGTTGCATCCATCACACGCTCTCCGCATCTATTCTGTCGTACTCAGCATGGGTGCCAAAGAATCGAATCGCCAGCACTTGCGCCGGGTATGCCAAACGAGCAATCAGGCGGTAGTCGTTGCCTTTGATATTGAAGACAACGCGACTGCCTTTGAGAATGCTCGCCTTTGGATACGACACCTTGACATCCTCCGGGTTGCGCCACTGGGCATGCTCAACGATATCCAGCCACGCATAGTATTGTGTCCGTGCTGCTTTGATCCCCTGATGGCCAGCATGATTAGCGAGATAGTTTTCTACCAAATCGGTGCCAATGACGATCATTGATCAAGCATAGCACAAAATTCCAAAAATTGGAAATCCGGTGCTTCAAAAATTGGAAATCCGGTGCTTGATGAGTGGCCGGAACAGACACTGGAGGATTGGCGCGCCCGCAGATCAGGAAGGACCCGCAGGGCGCACCAAGCGCAGCGCATTGCGCCGCAAGAATAATGGCGCGCCGGCCATACCGCATTTTGACGTGCACCTCGCCTTGATGTCCGAAGATGGCGCAATGCGTTGCGCTTGGTGCGCCCTACGAGCTACTGCGCTGTTGGGAAAGCAGGGAAAACAAGTTGACCACTCTTGCCCGGCCATCTGAACAGCATCGGAAAGAGAGCAGCTGGGAGACAGATACATACCACCAGGATAGCTGCGTCTGAGGGGATCAGAGGTAAAAGTGGGGCTCGTTCCTTCTGCGAGAGCCCCTAGGTTGCGACCCCTGTTTCAAACAGCTATCCTGCCTCGTTATTTAGGGGAAGGACTTTTATGGGCCGTGTGTTGATTTTGTTGCTCGTTTGGTGTTTCGCCTCCGGTAGCGTTATTGCCCAAGATGCGCGCCCCGAGTGCGCGAGAAAATGGCTCGCGCACAAGGCCGCGACTAACGCAACTCAAGATCAGTTTCCGTCGTTCTTTAAAAAGTGTATTTCTGGCGCAACATCAGCCGCCACCCTGCAAACATCTAAAGATAAAAATGCTCAAGCGGTTGGGCCAGCTAGCGTCGCAACGTCCCCCCGGACGGCTCCCCGAGGGAAAAGTGCGCTTCAATCGGGCGTCTACATCGCGAGCGATACGCCCTGCGATGAAGGTTCGATGGCGACACGTCTCACCGTCCGTGGTCGCCAAGTCACGGGAGGGCGGGGATGGTGCGTAGACATTAGTCCGGCGACAGGATCAACCGTCAAAGCTACGCCCTGCCAAAACTCCAATTCTGAAGACGCTAACTCCACGGCTTCTAAGGAAGCCGTATTTACAATCAAAAGTTCGAAGGAATTTGCCACGGGTTCGGGCCGGGAATATCGGTGGTGCGAAGGCATAGTGCCCGAAGCCACGTCGGCAGGCTCACGCCCGCAGGTACAGGCAAGTACCCCAAACGCACAACCGGAAACTATCATGCAGCGACTGGCTGCGATGGGAGTACAGCAAGTAGTCGATGTCAGTGAATTAGCAGCAAACCCCTTTATCTTTAAAGGCAAGATCATCGCAACACGTGTCAGGTTTCGCTTGATGACGGGGGAAAATGAGGCTTTGTTTCGGATCGACGATTACATGGAATCAAACAAGCTATTCGTGTCAAAGGTGCCGTCCACCCGCTTTCGACAGAATCAACCAGTGTTTATCGTCGTCCGAGTTGTTGGTCTAAACAGCGAGTTCAAACTACCTCACGGAGAGTATGTAGGATCGCTTTACTGCACCAACCTAGAGTGTGTTCAGGCTCTGCCCGAGCCGTAACGGATAGTGCTGGGCAGCCCTAAAATGCCCCTTTACGAACGTTTTATAATCGACGCTCAACTGCTTGCCGACTGCGCGGCATACGCGGTTGGGTTATCTTGATCTGCGGCGGGCGCGTAGTTGTTGAAGAATTGCAAGAGCGTCCACTGCGGATGCGCCTTGATCTTCGAGTATACGATTCCTTTGCAGGGAGGGTGAAGAAATCACACCGCCATCTTGCGATGCCGCACCGGCGCGCCTGCGGTGAGGCCCTCCGCGGCGTCGATGATGGCGTTGGCGTCGATGCCGTGGTGACGGTAGAGGTCGGGAATCGTGCCGGTCTGGCCGAAATGTTCGACGCCGAGCGCCTCCAGCCGGTGACCGCGTACGCTGCCGAGCCAGCCCAGGGTCGCCGGATGGCCGTCGATCACGGTGACGATCCCGCAATCGCGCGGCAGCGGCGCCAGCAGTTTTTCGATATGGCTGGTATGCTTCGACCCGCGGTTGTCCCGGCGTATTTTCCGCGCCGCGGTCCAGCCCGCATGCAGCCGGTCGGCCGACGTGATCGCGAGCAGGCCGACATCGCGACGGCTTTCGCCTAAAAGCCCGATGGCTTCGATCGCCTCCGGCGCAACCGCGCCGGTGTAGGCGATCACCACTTCCGCATTCGGTCCCGGCTTGCGCAGCCAGTAAGCGCCGTCGGTAATGCCCTTCTGCAGATCCGGCGTCATCATGCGTTGCGGCTGGTCGATGCTGCGCGTCGAGAGCCGCAAATACACCGAGCCGCCGCTGCGCATGCCGCTCTGCTCGTCGCCCTCCTCGCTCGACTCGCGCTGCATATGCGCAAAACCCCAGCCCATGATAACGGCGAGTTCATCGACGAAGGCCGGCTCGAACGCCGCGAGGCCGTCCTGCGCGATGCCGATCAAGGGCGTGGCGATCGACTGATGCGCGCCGCCTTCCGGCGCCAGCGTCACGCCGGAGGGCGTCGCCGCCACCATGAAGCGGGCGTCCTGGTAGCACGCGTAGTTCAGCTGATCGAGCGCACGACTGATAAACGGATCGTACAACGTCGCGATCGGCAGCAGCCGCACGCCGTTGATGGAAGAGGACAGGCCCAGCGCCGACATCAGGAGGAACAGATTGCTCTCGGCTATGCCGAGTTCGATGTGCTGGCCTTTTGGCGAGAAATCCCAGTTGAAGGTGGATGGGATTTTTTCTTTTCGAAACAGGTCGGCGGCCTCTCCCTTTGCGAACAGGCCGCGGCGGTTGACCCAGGCGCCGAGGTTTGTGGAGACCGTAACATCGGGCGACGCGGTGACGATGCGCGAGGCGAGTTCAGTGTCGCCGCGCGCGAGTTCGTTGAGCACGAGCCCAAAACCCTGCTGCGTGGACATTTGCGGCGACGGCGAAAACTTAAGATGCTGCGGCACGTCGATTACCGGCGCGGTCAGCCGGCGGCGGCCTTCGCGGTTGAACGGCGCATCCTTCAGGAATGCTTCAAGCGACGCCGCGTTCTGCGACAAGCCCTCAAATTTCTCCCACTCATGCCCGGGCCGGATATTTTGCGACGCGCGCCACTTTTCCATCTGGGTCGGCGTCATCAGTCCGGCGTGGTTGTCCTTGTGGCCCTGGAACGGCAGGCCGACGCCCTTGATGGTGTAGGCGATGAAGCAGACCGGGCGGTCGTGATCGATCGCTTCGAAGGCCTCGATCATGCTGGCCATGTCGTGGCCGCCGAGATTCGACA
>JAQGOD010000043.1 GCA_028293775.1 Gammaproteobacteria bacterium | reverse complement strand
ACTGGCGCCGCACTACGAAATCGAGATAACGCGGCCGAACCGGCTCGATGATATTCAAATTCTAGTCGAGGCCCGCGCCGACTTGAATCTCGAGGCGCAGTCGACGGAGGCGTTGGGTCTCGCTGTAAGGCTCAAGGATCATATCGGCATATCGGCCGACATCCGCATCCTCCCGCACAACTCGCTGCCGCGCTCCGCCGGCAAGGCCAATCGAGTTCGCGACCGCCGTTAGCGGCTCAATTTGCGGCGCGCCTCGGCGGTACCGAGTATGTGCCCACCGCATGCGCAACCATGTCCTCATTCGAAGCCGAGTACAAAGCCACTTCGCCCACGACCAAGACGCGGCCTACCTTCAACAGCCGGCACACGCCTCTAATGGGATTTGAGGGCGAGGGCTTTTTGAGAAAATTGATGGTCAAGCTCGTGGTTACGGCCAAAGGAACGAGACCAATGGTGCCGAGAATGGCGACGTACAGCGCAACATCGGCGACCGCCATGAGTACGGGACCGGATACGGTGTTTCCAGGGCGAAGCTGCGCCGGCCCGATGGGATGCGATACGGTGGCCGAGCGGTCACCCACTTCCTCCACGACGCATTGACTATGCGGAAACTCGCGCGCCAACAACTCCACGATTTCCGCTTTGCTCGGCATTTGAATACTCCTCAGAGGTTGGCTTTCGCTGCACGCAGCAGCAATTGCGAATACACGATGTGAAAGCACATCGTTAAGCTAAAGGCGCTGCGCTGCGGCGATACCGGCGTTTTCTCGTTGGGTTTTGCGGCAACAGCCGATCCGAACAGCAGGCGAGTCCCTCCGCCTGCAGCGGGCGCCACGCAAAACCAAGATCGCGTCCGCTCGTAGCGATCGCACATCAGCAATTGGGTGGCGGTGCGTTGGCCTACGTACCACGCCGCGAACTCGCCGCAGGACCCGTTCGCGAGACCCATCGCTGCCGCCTTGCCCGAAGTTGCCCCGAGCAGAGCACGCAATATGAACCCCTCGATGCGAAACAGCGGCGAGGTATAAAACGCAATGACGAAGGCAGGCAAATCGACCTTGCCGGGGGCGGAAATAGCAAAACAGTCGGCGTATGCGCCCCATCGCTCCGGATGGATGGAGCCGCGGTCTGTTTTCAGAAGCGCATCGTCCGGCAGCGCTTCTCGCCCCACTGAAAACACCGTCACGCCTCCAAATGTGATGTACCTCGCCGCAAGCATTGCATTGTTCGTATAATTTTGCGACGCGAGTCCGTCTTGCCCTCGAAACGAAGCTTTCGGACCCTTAAGCGGAGACTTGATGATTACCGGAAAAAACCACGAATCTCTGACTTCCCCCGCCATTCGGCTCGGCGCCGTGCTCTCTGCGCTGCTCATCGCGGGTTGTCATAAGGGTGGTTACACCTGCCCCACTTGCGGCACATCGAAGGCTGCGAATCTTATGGCCGGCATCAGCGGCTTGGTGGGCTCGAGATTGGTGCTGCAGAATAATTCCACGCCGCTCAAGCAGTTCAACGGCGCAGCATCGAACGGCAGCGCGGTTCTGTTAGGCACGGCGAGCTTCAATTCGCCCTACAACATCACGGTGCTGACTCAGCCAACCAACCCGTCGCAAACTTGTACGGTGGCCAACGGGACCGGAACCGTGGGCAATTCAGACGTCACCAACATCGCCGTGGCGTGCACGACGAATCCGCCGCGTTTCCTCTACGCCGTGAATCGCGGCTCGGGCGATATATCCGCCTACGACATCGATGCCACCAGCGGCGCCTTGACTGCCATTGCGGGGTCGCCTTTCATGAGCGGAAACACGCCCGTGGCAGTTGCGGTCGACCCCACCGGCACCTATTTGTATGTGGCCAATCAAGGCGGCAGCAGCGTCGCCGCTTTCACGGTCAATCGTACCAGCGGCGCACTTACCGCGGTCATCGGATCACCCTTTGCCACCGGCCCGGTTCCGACTTCTGTGGCCATCGACCCCTCGAGTTCCTTCGTCTACGTCACGAGCCGCAGCGCGGCTACGGTATGGGGATACGCGATCACCGCCGGCAGCGGCGCGCTCACTCCCCTATCTGGGGGTATCGCAGCCACGGGCGCGTCGCCTTCGGCGGTGACCGTTGACCCGCTTGGGGATTTTGTCTATGTGACGAATCAGGCGGACGGGACGTTCTCGGCTTTTTCGATCAACACGGGTCTCTTGGCCTCTGAACCAGGCTCGCCATTTCCAGCGGGCGCCAGTCCCGTGGCGGTAGCCTTGGATCCGACCGGCGCTCGAATCTACATCGCCAATTCGAGCGCCAACACCCTGACGGCGATCAGCGGCCTGCCCGTCAGCGCAACCACGCCCCGAGCCCCCATTAGCGGATCGCCATACGCCACTGGGAGTCTGCCCACCTCGATCGCGATCGGCGTCGTCGACAATCTTGTCTACGTCGCCAATCAAGGCTCGAACAATTTATCGGGATTCCAACTGAGCCCCGGGACCGGGGTCTTGACGCCCGTACCCGGATCACCGTTCGCCGCCACCCAGCCCTCTTCGGTGGCGATCGATCCCACCGGGCGATTCGCATACGTAGCGGATTCAAGCACGAACAACGTGTCGGCCTACACGATTGCGCCCACGAGCGGGGCGTTGACGCTGATAGGCTCGCCGTTTGCGGCGGGGCTCATTCCCAGCGCGCTCGCCATCAGCGACTAGTCAGACGGGCTCCGAGAGAAATTGCGGATGCGAAAGCACGGCTGCATGCCAGGATAAGTCATGGGCGTGACTGCCGAACGGCGCTTGGGCATCGCTGCGCCGCCATTTGGCCAGCCATTCCGATCCCAGCAATGAGTGCTCATGCGGCAGGGCCTCGGCGAGCACCGACAGGGCAATGGTCGTTTCCGCCTTGGGACCCGTGCCGCGCCCCTTGGCGACATAAAAGCCCGCGGCCAGCATCGCAGCTCGCACGCTGGTCGAGTACGTGTAGGTAAAAAGCTCCGCTGGTTTTTGCGAACAGACCTGAGCCAATTCTTGGAAGGCCCGCATCGTCCACAAGGCGCTGTCGGTCTTGAATGAAAACGGATCGAAGAAAATCAAATCCGGCGGCGGCGCATCGAATTTTCGCGCGGCGAAATCGCCCCGCCACAAGAGCCAATCGATCGGTGCGGTGTCGTGGGTCCAGCGATCTTCTTGCAACAGCGCTCGCGGAGCGGCATGACGAAGATGTTTGAACCAACGAGGGTGACGCAGCGCGAGCTTGAGCGAATCCAGGTCATTTTCGAAACTCACCAATATGAGCCGCCGCGCCTGGGATGCGGCCAAATCCTCGGCCGCGCGGATGGCCGCCATGGCGTTAACCGCCGCGCCCAGTCCCACATCCCACACCACCAGCGGCTCCTCGCACGGAGCCTTCAAGCGTTCAGCGAGGCGCGACTGCTCGACATAGAGCGATTGCGCTTCCTGAGCCGGATCATCATCCGGATGCATGGTCTCGCCCGACACCGAGTCGCGAATGTATCCGACGCCCTCCTTGACGATGACCTCATACCGTCCGCGCTTGCGCTTAAGATCACGCAGCGCGGCTCGGGTCACGTGCGTGGGCGGCTTGCCGTAGCTGTCAATGGCATCTAGCACATCGCGATTG
>JAQGOD010000024.1 GCA_028293775.1 Gammaproteobacteria bacterium | reverse complement strand
TGACGTCGGCCGGGGTCAAGCTGAACTGATTGAGCTTTGTGGGATCGAGCCAGATCCGCATGGAGTATTGCGCGCCGAACACTTGATAGTCGCCCACGCCTGCGGTGCGGCTCAGCGCATCTTGCACGTTCGATGCGATGAAATCGCCGATGTCGCTGCTGGACATGGCGCCGTCTTCCGAGAAAAATCCGATCACGAGAAGAAAATTGCGCGTCGACTTCGCAACGCGGATGCCTTGAAGTTGGACCTCCGGAGGCAGCAATGGCGTTGCGAGCCGCAGCTTATTCTGAACCTGGACCTGAGCTATGTCGGGATTGGTGCCCTGCTTGAAACTCAGCGTAATCGCCATGCTGCCGTCTTTGTCGCTTTCCGACGAGAAATACAACAGATTGTCGATACCCGAGAGCTGCTGTTCGATCACTTGCACCACGGTGCTTTGCACCGTGGCCGCCGAGGCGCCTGGATAGATGACGCTGATGGCGATGGCGGGCGGGGCTATGCTCGGGTACTGCGCGATCGGCAGCGTCTTAATAGCGAGTCCGCCGCCGAGCATGACGACGATGGCGAGCACCCAGGCAAAGATCGGCCGTTCTATGAAAAATTCAGACACGGTCGATTACTTCTGCGGCTGCGAAGGAGCGGGCGCAGCGGCAGCCGGTTTACTGAGTTCATCGGGCGTCACTTCGTGAGGATGAACCGCGCTGCCCGGACGTACCGCTTGGAATCCTACAACGATGATTCGGTCGCCCGGTGCGACGCCGTCGCTCACCAACCATTGGTCGCCGATCGCACGGTCGGTCTTGATAATGCGGGTCGTAGCCTTGTTATCGTCGCCCACGACCGTCGCCGTTGCCTCGCCACGTTCGTTGTGGGCGACGGCACGCTGCGGCACAAGCAAGCCTTTCTCGTTTATGCCTGCTTCCACGCGCTCGCGGACGAACATTCCGGGCAACAGAATATTTTGCGGATTGGGAAACACAGCTCGTATAGTTATCGACCCCGTGCCCGGGTCCACCGTTACTTCGGAAAATTGCAACTTGCCTGCCTGCGCATAGGGCGAGTTGTCTTCTAGGATCAATTTAGCCTCGGCCTGGGATTCGCCGGTCTTTTTCAATTGCCCTTCAGCGAAAGCCCGCTGCAAGTGCAGCAACACCGTGCTCGCTTGCGTGGCATCGACGTAAATCGGATCCAGCTGTTGAATGACCACGAGAGCATTGGTCTGATTAGCGCCGACCAAGGCGCCTTCCGTGACGGATGAACGTCCGGTCCGACCCGAAATCGGGGCAAACATCTTGGTATAGGCCAGATTGATGCGTGCAGTGTCCACCGAGGCCTTGGCCGAAGCGACATCTGCGGCAGCTTGATCTTGCGAGGCCACGGCGTTGTCATAGTCTTGCCGGCTGACGGCGCGCGCTTCGCTCAGCGGCTTGTAGCGCTGCGCGAGCAGACGGCTCGAGGTGGCGGCGGCTTGGGCGCGTTCCAGCGCAGCGCGGGCACTATCGTAACTTGCCTGAAACGGTGCCGGATCGATTTGATATAGCTGTTGACCGGCTTTGACTTGACTGCCTTCGGTAAATAGCCGCTTGAGTATCACGCCGTTTACCTGAGGCCGCACCTCCGCGACACGAAAAGCCGCCGTGCGGCCCGGGAGCTCGGTGACGATGGTCACCGGCTGCGCTTTCAACGTCAGAACACCAACCTCGGGGGGTGGCGGGGGCGGCGGGGCAGCTTTGTGCGAGCACGCAACCGTCAAGACGAAACTGGCAAGCATGAGTTTCCGCATAGGTCGTTTCCGGCCGATCAATCAGCCATTGCAAAGGGAGCTGTGGGGGGCCTTGGGGGATCGGCTCTGGGCGCCGCGCCAAGAAGAAATAGGTCGATCGCGTGATCCAAGTGCGATTTGCAGTCGAATTTTGCCACTGCTTCCTCATCGCCGAACAGCAGGCGTTCCCGCAGTTCGGAACAGATCATCTGCAGAAACAGCCTTGCAGCCTTGTCCGGATCGGCGAGGTTCAAGACGCCGCGGCTGACTTGATCGCGGAAATAGTGAGCCACGACCGTGCCCACGCAGCGCTTGTCGGTCTCGCGCATTTTCGCGGCCAGCTCCGGAAAGCGGTGCGCCTCCATCGCGACAATGCGAAACAGCGCCGCGGAATCGGGCTCGCGTGCACGGCCCGTGATGATTTCTGCAATGACGGTGAGTGCGGCTCTCGGCGTCAGACGATTCAGCTCCGCGGTCGCAAGAACCGTCGACATGCGATCCACCAGTCTGCTGATCACCGCGCCCAGCAGCTCGGCTTTGTTCCGGAACCTTTCGTAAATCGTGCGAGTGGATACCCCGGCTTCGGCTGCGACTTTATCGATGCTTGCCAATCCGTAGCCTTCGCGCAGAAATACCCGCGTCGCAGCATCGATGAGAGCCTCCGTCCTCGCCGGTTCGGTACCTCGACGAGGTCGTCCCCGCTTGGGACGCGTCCCCAAAAAATGACAGGTGTCGTTTTCCATCACAATAGATTACTACGATAAGTTAATTGCGTAGCAGATATTCACTTGATAAAATATACAATAGTGAATAGTTAGCATGCAAACTAATAATACAGCGACTCAGTTTGAATTGGTGGAGACCAATCTCCAAAACCTTCGGGCCCGTCTGCCTGATTTGCCGGTGACGAGCATTTTGCTGTGCCGGCTGCTCATGCACTTGGGGCGCGAGATGGCGGTGATGTTCGAACATCAAATTCGTCCTTTTGGTCTCGCGGAGGCGGAATTCCGCGTCTTGACCACCTTGTTCTCGCAGCCCGACGGCGTCGCACACCCGAGCGATCTATGTGCCCGCGCCTTGCAGAGCCCGGCCAACATGTCGCGCATCAGCGATGCGCTCGTGAACCGCGGGTTCATCACGCGCGTCTCGAGCGTTCACGACAGGCGCAGGATGGTTCTGAGAGTCACGGAGGAGGGCGAAGAGTTTGTACGGCAGCTGCTGCCCAAATTGTTCGTTCCGTTGCGTGAGATGTTGAAAGGTTTCCCGGAGCCCGAGCAGCGTCAGATCACCGCTCAGCTCAAGCGGCTCGTCGTTGATTTGGAGCAGGCGACCGGCGCTGCGGCCGCGGAGACGCCGCTATGAGCCCATGGCGAATCGCAGCGGCTGTATTGCTTTCTCTGCTGGCAAGTTGCGCCGGCTTGCCGCCGAAGCACAAAGCGGTGCGTTTGCCGGAATCGGCACCGCTTGACGGCCTGGAAGCCGGCGCGGGTGGCGACTGGCCTGAGGAGCAATGGTGGAAAAGATATCGGGATTCCACCTTGGATCAATTGATTGAGCTGGGAGGCGCGAACTCGCCGAGCTTGGCGACCGCACGCGCGCGCTACAATACCGCCAGCCAATCCGTGCGTCTGGCTGCCGCGGAATCCGGTGCTCACCTCGAGGCGAGCGCCGATGCAGATCGACAGCGGCTGAGCGAAAACGGGGTATTTCCGCCGCGGTTGCTTGGTTTCACTTGGTACAACCAGTTCGATCTCGGATTACAAGCCAGCTATACCTTTGACTGGTGGGGCAAGCAACGCGATGCCGTGGAAGCCGCCATGGATCAGGCACACGCCTCCCAAGCGGACCGCAGCGCAGCGGCCTTGATGCTCGCCAGTTCAATTGCCGACATGTATTTTGCCTGGCAATCCGATCAAAGCCGTTTGGCGCTCGCAAGAGAAAAAGAAAGTGCAGTCGAATCCCAAGGGCTAATCGTTGCCGAGCGGGTGGGCGCCGAGCTCAACTCCGCGGACGAGCTCGATAGAGCGGAACTGTCGCTCGCAGCCGCCCGCAATCAGGTCGCAGCGCTTCAAGGTTCTACAAAGCTACGCGTGGTTGCATTGGCCGCCTTGGTTGGCAAAGCCATCGCAGATCTTCCGCCCTTGACGCCGAAGCCCTTGCCGTCATTTCCCGGCAACCTGCCGGACAATGTAAAGATCGATCTGATATCTCGCCGCGCCGACATCACGGCGAGCCGCTGGCGTATCGAAGCGGCGGAGAAAAGTTTGGCATCTGCCCGCGCGGAATTCTTTCCCGATGTGACGGTTAACGCCCTGCTCGGTCTCTCGAGCCTGGATGTGGGCAAGCTGCTCGAGTATGGCAGCCGTGTTCCTCAAGCGAGTGCCGCCATTCACCTGCCGATCTTCGATGCGGGCCGCCTAAAGGCGCGTTATGGCGGAGCCCAGGCGGCGCTCGATGCCGCCGTGTCGAACTATCAAGACACCGTTATCAGTGCTGCGCGCGAGGTTGCGACGCAAGCGACGACGCGAGCGCAAATCGAGGCTCAACGTGCGCAGCGCAGCCAGGGCGTCGCTGCGGCGCTGCGAATGAAAAATAACGCCGCCGCGCGCGTGCGCCAAGACCTCGATGATTCACGCAGCGAACTCATCGCAACCGAGAGCTGGATAGATCAGCGCGACGCCATGACGCAGCTCGACTCGGCGGCCTTGTCGGCGGATATCGCGCTGCAAAGGGCGCTTGGCGGCGGATATCAAAGCGCGCAAAAGCTTGCCAATTCCTCATCAACGACAACGACACCATGAATGCAACGATAGATTTGCCGCCCACCGATCCGCCGAATAGCAAGCGGCGCAGGATTCTGCTGCTGATCGCGCTTATCTTCATCGTATTGGGAGCGTTGTGGGCTGCCTACTGGATTTTAGTGCTTTCGAAGCGTGAGAAGACCGATGATGCCTACGTAAACGGCAACCGAGTCGTGATATCCGCGCAGGTCTCCGGCACCGTCGTCGCGGTGCTGGCCGACGACACTCAGCTCGTCAAAGCGGGCCAGGTGCTCGTGAAGCTTGATCCGGTCGATGCGCAGACTGCCTTGAGCCGTGCCGCCAGCGCCTTGGCGCAAGCGGTGCGGCAGGTCCGCCAGCAGAAAGCGACCGCGGGTCAGTACGATTCGGAAATCGATACGCGTAAAGTTGAATTGGCGCGGGCGCAAACCGATCTGGCAAAGCGCGAACCGCTGATGCCCAACCACGCCATCGCGGGTGAAGAAGTGCGGCATGCGCGCGAAAATGTGCAAATCGCGCGAGCTTCCCTCACGCAGGCGCAACGGCAGTCGCTTTCCGCGCATGCGCTGGTCGATGGCACGGCGGTGGAAGAAAATCCGGCGGTCCTGCAAGCCAAGGACGCATACCGCGATGCGTGGATCGCCGCGCGCCGCAACGCGGTGGTTGCGCCGGTGTCGGGCTACGTCGCTGAGCGAAGCGTGCAGCTAGGACAGCATATTCAGGCGGGCGAAGCGCTCATGACGGTGGTGCCGTTGCACTCGCTGTGGGTGGATGCGAACTTCAAAGAAGTGCAGTTGCGAAACTTGCGAATAGGGCAAAAGGCTGAGGTGCGCAGCGACTTGTATGGCGGGTCGTTCATTTTCCACGGGCACGTGCAAGGCATGTCTGCCGGTACAGGGGCCGCTTTTTCGTTGCTGCCGGCGCAGAACGCTTCAGGCAACTGGATCAAAGTAGTGCAACGCGTCCCTGTGCGAATTCAGATCGAGGAAGGCGATCTGGATAAATCGCCGCTGCGCGTCGGTCTCTCAGCCACCGTCACGGTGGATACGACGCTTCGCGACGGAGCGGTATTGGCGCGCGAGGCGAATGATAAACCAGTGGGGGACACACAGGTTTATACGCAGGATTTGGATAAAGCCAACGAGGAGGCCGATGCGGTGGTGCGCCGCAATCTCCGACCC
>JAQGOD010000497.1 GCA_028293775.1 Gammaproteobacteria bacterium | reverse complement strand
AATCGTATGCCGCGGGTATCAAGCCGTACATGGACGGACAGCTGGCGGGAGAAGTGGCCATCGATCGCACCGTGGCACCGCTGAAGAAGTTCATGCTGGCGCAAACCCGCGAATCCGACTTACAGCTCTTTTCCAAGCTGTCCGGCAAATCGCAATTTGCCAGTGCCGAGGATGTGCCGCTGTCGGTGCTGGTGCCCACCTTCATCACCAGCGAATTGAAAACCGCCTTTCAAATCGGCTTCATGGTTTTCATACCCTTCCTGGTGATCGATCTAGTGGTGGCAAGCGTGCTGATGTCGATGGGCATGATGATGTTGTCGCCCGTTTTGGTGTCCTTGCCGTTCAAGATCATGTTGTTCGTGGTGGTGGACGGATGGACCTTGCTGATCGGCACCCTGGCGTCGAGCTTTCATCAATGACGCCCGAGAACGTCATGGATCTGGCGCACAAGACACTGCTGGTTACCTCGCTGATTTCCGCGCCGCTGCTGCTCATTGCATTGATCACAGGTTTGGTGATCGGCATGCTGCAAGCGGCGACGCAGATCAACGAATCCACCTTGAGCTTCATTCCGAAGCTGTTGATGCTCGTGCTTACCCTGTTTGTCGCCGGCCCGTGGATCCTGCGCGTCTTGATCGATTTTACGCACGATTTGTACGCCGCCATCCCGACGATGATCGGCTAGCGCCCATGCAACCCTTGACCCTGAACGCCGGGGACGTGTCGATGTGGGTGAGCCGAATGTGGTGGCCGGCCCTTCGCATCAGCGGCTTCGTGCTGACGGCGCCCGCGGCCAGCGAACCCTCCGTACCTCGGCTGGTGAAAGTCGTACTGACCTTGTCGCTGGCTTTTTTGCTGGGTCCATTGGTGGAAGTGCCCGCGGACCTGTCGATTTTCTCCGCCGCCGGCATGCTGGCGGCTGTCTTGGAATTACTGATCGGCGTGTCGATTGGAATGGTCGTGCAACTGGCCTTCGAAGCGCTGGTATTCGCCGGTCAAAGCGTCTCGCTCTCCATGGGCTTGGGATTTGCGACCCTGGTCGACCCGCAACGAGGCGCCCAAGTACCGGTGCTCGGCCAGATGTTCTTGATCTTCGGCACCCTGACATACCTTGCGATCAATGGGCATTTGATGCTGCTCGGCGCATTGGCACAGAGCTTTCACACCCTGCCCATCGGCGCGGCGCACATCGACAAGGGCTTTCTCATCACGGTCGTGCTGTGGGGCGCGCGAGTCTTCGACACAGGCTTGCTGATCGCCCTGCCGGCCGTGATCGCTTTGGTCATCGTCAATCTGGCGCTCGGCGTGGTTACCCGCGCCGCGCCGCAACTCAACCTGTTCGGCATCGGCTTCACCATCACACTGATGAGCGGCTTTCTCGTGCTTCTCGCCGGACTCGACGGCCTCATGTCGGGTATTGCCGGTCTCATTCACACGGCGCTGATGGCCGTTTCAGATCTGGTCGGCGCCGTCCCCGCGGGAGCGCCCTGATGGCCGAATCCGAATCGGGCGGCGATCGCACCGAAGACCCGTCGCCACGACGCCTGCAGGAAGCTCGTGAGCGCGGCCAGCTGCCGCGTTCGCGTGAGCTGACCAACTTTGCCACGATGATCGGCGGCAGTGCCGCGCTGGTGGCAATCGGCGGAGCAGCGGCCACGCACCTGTCGCAGATGATGCGCCGTTCCCTGTCGATCGATGAGAAGTCGCTGCGCTCCACGGATTCCATGGCCGCTTCGCTCGGCGATGCCGGCATCAGCGCCGTGACCTCCCTTCTGCCTGTGTTCGGTGCCCTCGTCGCCATGGTGCTGCTGGCCTCGGTGGCGCTGGGTGGTTGGAATTTCAGCAGCAAGGCGCTGACACCGGATTTTTCCCGGCTGAGTCCGTTGGCCGGCATCAAGCGTCTATTCGGCATGCGCGGCGTGTCCGAATTGGCCAAGGCGTTGCTCAAGTGCTTGGTGGTGGGCGGCGTGTGCGCGGGAATCGTTTCCGCGACTTTCGGCGACGTATTGGCACTGGCACGCATGGCACCGCGCGATGCCATTCTCCGGGGTGCCGGCCTCATGAGTTGGGCCTTCGTCTGGCTGTGCGCCTCGCTCGCCTTGGTGGCGATCGTGGATGTGCCCTTGCAAATATTCCAGTTCAAACGCGCCTTGCGCATGACCCGCCAGGAGCTGCGCGACGAGGCCAAAGAGACGGACGGGCGACCGGAGACCAAGCAGCGCATTCGGCAGTTGCAACAAACCCTGGCGCGGCGCCGCATGATGCACAAGATTCCCACCGCCGATGTGGTAATCGTCAACCCGACGCACTTCGCGGTGGCGCTGAAGTATGACCCGAAGAAAATGCGCGCTCCGGTCGTGCTCGCCAAGGGCGTCGATTTGGTGGCACAAAACATTCGACGTATCGCCGAGGAGCATCGCGTTGCGGTGTTCGAGGCGCCCAAACTGGCGCGCGCGCTGTACCGATCCACTGACCTCAACAAGGAAATCCCCAACGGCCTGTATGGCGCGGTGGCGCAGGTGCTGTCGTACATCTTCCGTGTGCGCACTTTGAATCCGACCATTGCGGCCCGCGTCGCGCGGCCTACGCCTATGCTTCCCGATGAGTATTCAGACGTATGACGGCCCGCGGCGCAGCAGCGACCTTGGGCGAATTCGCGCGCAACGGCCTAGGTGTGCCGGTGCTGGTGATGGTGGTGCTCGCCATGATGGTGCTGCCGCTGCCGGCGTTCCTCTTGGATGTGTTCTTCACTTTCAACATTTCGCTCTCGTTGATGATTCTGCTTGCGGTGATCTATGTACGCCGCGCTCTGGAGTTCGCGACCTTTCCCACCGTGCTGCTCGGTGCAACGCTGCTGCGTCTCGGCCTCAACGTCGCCTCGACCCGCATCGTTCTCATCAACGGCCACACCGGCGCGCAAGCCGCCGGACACGTGATTGCCGCTTTCGGCCATTTCGTGGTCGGGGGCAATTACGCGGTAGGCATGGTGGTGTTCACGGTGCTGGTAATCATCAATTTTGTCGTCATCACCAAGGGCGCCGGACGCATCTCGGAAGTCAGCGCTCGCTTCACCTTGGACGCGATGCCCGGACGGCAGATGGCCATCGATGCCGATTTGAACGCCGGCATCATCACGCAAGCCGACGCCATTCTGCGCCGTCAAGAGGTGCGCGAAGAAGCCGATTTTTACGGCGCCATGGACGGAGCCAGCAAGTTCGTCCGCGGCGATGCGATTGCCGGCATCTTGGTGGTGTTCATCAATCTGTTCGGCGGCACCATTATCGGCGCAGCACAGCACGGCATGTCGCTGGCCGATGCCGGCCGCACGTATGCTTTGCTGACGATCGGCGATGGGCTGGTAGCGCAGATTCCGGCGCTCCTTTTGTCGGTGGCCGTCGCCATTTTGGTTACGCGCGTCTCGCGGCCTCACGACATGAGCCAACAGATCATGTCCCAGGTGTTGGGCCAGCCCCGTGCGCTCGGCGTGACGGGCGGTATCTTGGCGCTGCTCGGCATCATTCCCGGTATGCCCAATTTCGTCTTCCTGTCG
>JAQGOD010000467.1 GCA_028293775.1 Gammaproteobacteria bacterium | reverse complement strand
CAACGCTCGTGTTGCCCTGTACTTGTGCGTCTGTCTTGGCGGCGGCAACGTCGTCTACCGCAATGAGGGCGAAAGGCATCAAGCCCAGGATGAAGGAGAGGGGGAGGGCGACGAGGTTGATTTTCATGGGTATCTCCGTAAGGGTTTAGGACCGTGGAGCTACTATAAATATCAGGGCGCCGGCGCGGGGTATTTGCGCCGGAAAGCCGGCGGGACGGCGCAAACGGGGTTACAGGGTCGCGAACGGCCGGGTCTCGATGCGCATGCGTCTGCGCGAAGCCCTAATTTTCGATCAACGTTATGTCCATGTGGGCGGACAGGGAAGCGCCCGCGGAAAGCACAAATATCCCGGGTTTGTTTCTGAGATCCCCCGAGAAGCCCTCCGGGTCCGTGATCCCGTGCCACGGTTCGATACAGATAAACGGCGCGTCAGGTTTGGTCCAAATACCGAGATAGCTCGCATCGGGAAAGTCGATTTTAATGCGCGAGCCTTCAGCGCTGCCGTAGACCACTGAGCGGCTTTTGATTTCATCGAAGATGATGACGTCATTTTGAAACAGCGAGTCGGTCAAGTTTAGCCGCCGGCCGGCGATCGGCGTCGGATGACGTTCGGCGGTGAGCAATCCCGCAGAGTCGATCCGTCTGGCAGGGGCCGGCTCGTCCATTTCGAATTCGACGAAATGCGCTGAACGCACTTGCCCGAAGGGCAGGGGCCATCGGAAGCCTGGATGATAGCCGAAGCTCGACGGCATATCCTCGTCGCCCCGGTTGCTGATTTGCGTGGTCACAGACAAGGTGCTGCCGCTGATCGCGTACGTCACTTCCAGTTCGAAATGAAACGGATAGAGCTGCAGGGTTGCCGCGTCCGCAGTCAACCGAAATCTCGCCGCGGACGCACTGGTGTTCTCAACCGAGAACAACTTGTCACGCGCGAAGCCGTGTCTCGGCAACTGAAACCTCTTTGAACCCACACGGTAGGTACCGCCGGCCAGAACACCTATGATGGGGAAGAGCAGCGGCGCTCGTCCTGCCCAAACCTTGGGATCGCCGTTCCACAAGAGATCGAGGGCCGCGCGATTTTTGAGTGACGACAATTGAGCGCCGAGCGGGTCGATCTCGGCTGACAAGGTGCCGGAACTGATCGACACCCAAGAGCGGGGGTCAACCGTCATGCGCGAAGCAAACGGCCGGCGTCGCCGCCGATGGGCAACGCTAAGCCAACCTTGACGCGCTCGAGCGCCACGTGCGTGTCGAAACGAATGACATGCTCATTGGACTCGAACCAGCGGCGCACGAAAGCACCGTAGGATTCCATGCCATCGGCGATCACGATGACGATGAAATCGCTGGTACCCGTGACGTGATAACACTGCTGAACCATCGGGTGCTCGACCATCTGACGGCGAAAACCGTCCAGGTGCTTGCCCGGTGCCGGGGCCGAGGCCATGCTCAAGGTCACGATACAGGTAATGATCGAGGGCCCGATGACACGCTTGTCGAGCACCGCGATTTCCGCCGCAATAATCCCGTCCGCGCGCAGCCGTTTTAGTCGCCGCTGCACCGCCGCGGCCGACAAACCCACTTCTGCGCCGATGGACGCGGCGATCCGGCGGGTGTCGTGCTGGTACAAGGCCAATATTCTCCGGTCGATTCCATCCACGGCTTTACCCTCGTGACGAACGCGGCAAAGCCGCAAACTTGATCCCCTAAATGCGCCTGACCACCCTGTTCGCGAGGCTAACCTACCACAAAGGCCTCAATGTCTTGCGTCTGGAGGTGTTCTTCGGGTGAACCGGCTTGCCTTCTTGATCGTCGCAGCGGCGTTGGCGAGCAGCGCTGCGCACTCGCAGGACGGACTGCACCATGCCATCTCCGGCCTCATCAATGCCGACCCCATGGCGGCTCTCGGCCAGGCAATTGCGCGAGGGGAATATCCAAAGACCACCAGCGTGCTGATCGTTCGTAATGGCGAGGTGGCGTTTGAAAATTATTTCGGCGACGGCAGCAAAGAGCGGCTCACAATACGCGATCGGCCACGAAATTCTTGACCGCGCACCGCGCTCCGCCATCGTAATCACCCGCACCGCCTACAACGTCCATGGCTCATCGATTCAAACCGCGGACATGCTCAAGAAATATATTTTGCCGGCATTGCCTTGCGAAAAAGGCAAAAAAACCCCAGGGATAAAACAGGGATTTTCCTAGGCCCCTGGCGTTGTCATGACAGAAATTCCGATTATTCTCAATGGAGAAAATATCTAACTAGGGCTGATGAATCCGATCTTAAAAATCTGAATTAGTAAGGAGTTGGCACTCATGCGGAATTTCTTGTCTTGCGCATTGGCTTTGACGGCTTATGTTTGTCTGGCCACGAATGGGGCATTCGCCGATTCACCGCCGGTCCAAATGTGCAGCGAATCACCATCGGCGCCAGCCTGCAGCGCCGTGCGCGGCGATCGCTCGGAGGGATGGGTACCGCAAAGTCGGTCGGAGGTGATGGCGCAGCATGGAATGGTCTCCACCGTTCAGCCGCTTGCGGCCATGGCAGGCGCGCGGATTCTCATGCAGGGCGGCAACGCCATCGACGCCGCCGTGGCCACCGCGGCCGCGCTCAATGTCACTTATCCCGCGAATGTTGGTATCGGCGGTGATCTGTTCGCGATCATATACATTGCGAAAGAGAAGAAAATCTACCAGCTGAATGCGAGCGGTATTGCGCCCACCGGCGCGACGCTGGCGCATCTCAATGCACTTGGCTACCAATGGAAGTCCTCCAATTGGGGACCGGGCTCCGGGATGCCCTCGGGCGGCATACTGACCGTGACGACGCCAGGTTCGCTGTGGGGATGGCAGGAAGCGCTGACCCGCTTCGGAACCATGAACTTCAAGAAAGTCCTGCAACCGGCGGTCGACCTTGCTGAGAATGGCTTTCCCATCACCGAAGAGATCGGCGACGGATGGCAGCTGCCCAAGGCCCTGCCCTTGCAGGGATGCTGTACGCAGCTCGATCCGGACTCGATCAATACCTACTATATCAACGGTGTGCCGCCCTCGATCGGCACCGTCTTCAGGAACCCCGACTTGGCCCGTACGTTGCGACTGATTCAACAGCACGGGCGCGACGTGTTTTACAAAGGTGAGATCGCGCAAGCCATTGTCGCCAAGTCCAATGCGCTCGGCGGCACGATGACGCTCGACGATCTTGCGAATTACAAGGGCGAGTGGGTAACGCCGGCGTCCACTACCTATCACAATGGTGAATTCACTCTTTATGCATCGACGGCGCCGTCGCAAGCGTGGGGCATTATGGAGGCGATGAACATACTCGAAGCGTGCGTGCCGATCTGGTATCCGGGCCAAAGCCTCGCAACACTGGGGCCCGCCAATCCCCTGTTCTGGCATGCGCTTATCGAGACGAAGAAATTGGTGTACTCCGATACGTATGCGAACAACGCGGATCCCGACGTGGTGTCGGTGCCGGTGGCCCTGCTGACTTCCAAGACGTACGCGGCCTCGCAGTGCAAAAAGGTCGATCCTTCACAAGCAGGTCCCACCGTCAAGCCCAGCTTTGATTCGGCACCGGCCGCCACGGCCGCCGGGAACATTGGCGGAGACACCATCTACCTCACCACCGCC
>JAQGOD010000444.1 GCA_028293775.1 Gammaproteobacteria bacterium | reverse complement strand
TCTTCAGATCGCTGGCCGAGTCCTTGGGCGCCGCGTTGCACATAAACGTGCGCGGAGATAACTCACATCACATGATCGAGTCCTGCTTCAAGGGCGTCGGGCGCAGCTTGCGCCAGGCCATACGTCTCGAGGGAACGGAATTGCCCAGCACCAAAGGAGCGCTATGAGCGCAACGCAGGTCGTCATCATCGCCAACGTCGGCGCCAACATCGCCTCGCTGCGCTTTGCACTGGAGCGGTTGGGTGCTGATTCGCGGGTGTCGGCCGATCTTGAGCAAATCCGCAACGCCAGCCACGTCATCCTTCCCGGTGTCGGCGCGGCGGCGGATGCGATGAACCGGCTGCGGCAAAACAATGTGCACGCCCTCATTCCGTCGCTGCGCCAGCCGGTGCTCGGTATTTGCTTAGGGATGCAACTGCTGTTCGACGCTTCCGAGGAAGGCCGGACCCAGTGCCTTGGCATCATCCCGGGACGCGCCAATCGTTTCGACGTCGGCGTTGGCCGCCCCGTCCCGCACATGGGCTGGAACACTCTGAAGATCGAGCAACCCAGCGCAGTCCTGCACGGGCTGAAGCAAAACGACTACGCTTACTTCGTGCACAGTTACGCACTCAAGCTCAGTGACGCCACGGTTGCGAGCAGTGATTATGGAGAGCCGTTCAGCGCCTGCGTACAGTGGCGCAACTTCTATGGCGTGCAGTTCCATCCCGAGCGCTCTGCCAAGGTCGGCGCGCGCCTGCTGCAGAATTTCTTGAGTCTATAGCGTGGGTTTGCGCCTCATTCCCGCGATCGATCTTCGAGCCGGCCGCATCGTACGTCTGTTGCACGGCGACTTCGAAGCGGAAACCCGCTATCTAACCGACCCGGAGACGCTCCTGGCCAAATATCGCGACTTGGGCGCAGATTGGCTGCACATCGTCGATTTGGATGGCGCTCGAGACGGGACCCTTCAACATCGCCAGATCATCGTGCAGTTGGCAACCCAGACGGCGGTGAAGCTGCAAGTAGGAGGCGGTCTGCGAAATACCGCGGCGATCGCACAGATGCTCGATGCCGGCATCGCGCGAGTGGTGGTCGGCAGCGCGGCTCTTTCTCAAGTAGAGCAAGTGCAAGCTTGGCTCCTGCACTTCGGCCAAGAGCGGCTCGCCTTGGCATTCGACGTGAGCATCGATGATAACGGCCTACCGCGAGTCATGACCCACGGCTGGCAACGCCAGTCCGAACACTCGCTCTGGAGCGCTGTCGACTCCTACGCCGACTCGGGCCTCAAGCATGTGCTGTGCACGGATGTGGGCCGGGACGGAGCATTGACCGGGCCGAACACCGATTTGTACCGCGAGGCAGTAGGCCGTTACCGGCAAATCGAATGGCAGGCCTCCGGAGGCATCCGCAACGCTAACGATCTGCATGCGTTGGAGGGCGCCGGGGCCGCCGCCGCCATCAGCGGCAAGGCGTTGCTGGAGAATCTGATCCCATTTGAGGAATTGCACCCATTCTTGCCAAACGCATAATTCCTTGTCTCGATGTCAGGGACGGGCAGGTCGTCAAAGGCGTGCGGTTTCGCGATCACCGCATAGTCGGCGATATCCTCGAACTCGCCGCCCGCTATCGAGACGACGGTGCCGATGAATTGGTCTTTTACGACATTTCGGCGAGTCCCGAAGGACGCTCAGTCGACCGCACATGGGTTTCCCGAGTGGCACGCACCCTGGACATTCCATTCTGCGTCGCTGGCGGGATCCGCTCCGTAGCTGAGGCCGATGAAGTGTTGGCCGCCGGAGCAGAAAAGATATCCATCAATTCTCCCGCACTTGAAGAGCCTGATCTGATTGATGCGTTGAGCGAGCGCTTTGGTGCGCAATGCGTCGTGGTGGGCATCGATAGCGAGACGGTCGGCGCCGATCATCGCGTGCAGCAATACGCCGGAGATAGCCGGCGCATCCGCGATACCGGCAGAAAGACTCTTGAATGGGCCCAGGAAGTGCAGCGGCGCGGAGCGGGTGAGATCGTCCTCAATTGCATGGCGAGTGACGGTGTGCGTCAAGGTTATGACATTGCTCAATTGAGCGCTGTGCGCGAGATATGCCATGTGCCCTTGGTCGCTTCCGGCGGCGCTGGTTCGGCGGCACACTTCGCAGAGGTTTTCCGCTCGGCAAACGTCGACGCGGCTTTGGCGGCCAGCGTATTTCACTCGGGAGAGCTGGCAATTCCGAACCTGCGGCGCGAACTACGCCTGCAAGGCATCGAGGTAAGACCATGACATTGCCGGCTCTTGATTGGGAAAAAATGAATGGGCTCATCCCTGCCATCGTTCAGGACGACTCCTCCGGCGCGGTGCTCATGATGGGCTACATGAATCGCGAGGCCTTGGAAGCAACCGAAAAAACCGGACGCGTGACCTTCTGGAGCCGCAGCAAGAGCCGTCTGTGGACCAAGGGTGAGACCTCGGGGCATTTTCTCGCCGTGCGCGGCATTTGCGCCGATTGCGACCTCGATACTTTGTTGATTCTTGCGCAGCCCTCCGGACCCGCCTGTCACTTGGGAACGGCGACGTGTTGGGGAGAACACCCGCCGCAGTCGCTCGCCCAGCGCGTGGGGTTCCTGGGCAGGTTGGAGCAGATTGTAGGCGAGCGCCTTGCTGCGAGTCCCGAGGGCAGCTACACCGCGAAACTTGCTGCGCAAGGTATCACTCGTGTTGCACAGAAGGTCGGCGAAGAAGGACTGGAACTGGCCTTGGCCGCGGTGGCGCAATCCGACCAGCAAATTATCGGCGAAGCGGCCGACCTTTTGTATCACATGCTGGTTCTACTGAATGTCAAAGGTCTCTCGCTCGCCCAGGTCACCGCGGAACTCGCTTCCCGCCAGGAGCGGCGGCCTATTCCTTCGGCTTGAACCTTTGCTGATGGCCGACTTTCATGGCGTCGCCCGATAGTTTCGTCGCAATGCATAGAGTCCAATACCCATCCAAACCACATTGAGCGCCACCGAAGGCCACGCGCTGTTATAGGCGCAATTGACGATGAAGCCGCCGGCGCCAATGATGTTCATCACCTGGTAGATGCGTGAGCGCGCCTCGATCCTGCCGAATGAGAGCAGGCTGTAGGCGCCTAGAATCAGCACGGCCGCGGTCCAGCCGGCTACCGAAACGAATGTACGCAATGTCATGCCGAACTCGGGACCGATTCCGCCATCGAGCTCAAGCGCCGCGTGAATTCGCGGCGCACCAGCCAAAGGCTCAAGACCGCCTGCAACGCGACGCTGGCCACCGA
>JAQGOD010000439.1 GCA_028293775.1 Gammaproteobacteria bacterium | reverse complement strand
TCCGCCAGTCGCCGATATTCATCCATTATCACCGCGGAACTGCGCTTTTCGGCGTGGCTTTCGTCCCACTCTACTTGCAGCGCATCGCGCCCCAGTTTGGCGGCCCAAAAGCTTTTCGCGACCACCGCAACGCCGCGTGGCACTTGGACTACTTTGAGCACGCCGGGAACGGCGCTGGCCGCGTCCGCATTGAAGGATTTTACGGTCGCACCGAATAGCGGCGGCCGCTTGAGCAGCGCTACCAGCATTCCGGGCAGCACCACATCCAACGTGAACTGCGCCGTCCCATCGGTTTTTGCCGGCACATCCACGCGCGCGGGCCGCCCGCCGATGAGCGTGAAATTCTTGGGGTCCTTCAGCGTGACGGTGTCGGGCACCGGCAAGCTGATGGCGGTCTTCACCAAAGAGCCGTAGGTCGCCTGGCGTTTGCTCGCGGTGTGAGAGACGACTCCCTTCTGCACGGTTAGCTCGCCTACCGGAACATGCCACTCTTTGGAAGCCGCCGCGACCAAGATCGCGCGGGCCTTGGCGCCCGCGTCGCGAAGCTGCGCATACGAGTTGGCCATGGCCGAGCTGCCGCCCGTGCCTTGAACGGGGCCGAAAGCAAGGTTGTTGTAAAGCTTGGCATCGGCCGGAGCGCTTTCCACGGTGACCTTGGACCAGTCGGCGTCGAGTTCCTCCGCAAGAATGGTCGCAAGTCCAGTGTACGAGCCTTGCCCCATTTCCAGATGCTTGGCGATCACTGTGATGCTGTCGTCGGAGCCGATTCGTACGAAGGCATTCGGCGCGAAGGGAGCGCGCGCTGCGCCGGGCGCCGGGGCGCCGAGCGCGCGTCGCGTCGAGGCGGTCCATTCAAATCCAATGGTCAATGCCAGCACGGATGCGCCGGTGGCGCTCTTGAGAAAATCGCGGCGCGTTGGCAGGAGAGGATGGGCTGTCGGGCTTTTCATGCTATTTCATACCTTAATGGATTGCGCGGCGGAATGAATCGCGGCGCGGATGCGCGGGTAAGTGGCGCATCGGCAAATGTTGCCGCTCATGGCCGCATCGATGTCCGCGTCGGTCGGCGCGGCATTTTTTTCAAGCAGCGCAGTGGCAGACATGACCTGGCCGGACTGACAGTACCCGCATTGCGGCACTTGCAGCGCGACCCACGCTGACTGCACGGCCTTCGCTTGCTTGCTTTGCAAGCCTTCGATCGTCGTGACCTGTCGGCCGGCTGCAGCCGACAAAGGCATCGCGCAGGAACGAATCGCTTGACCGTCCAGATGAATCGTGCAGGCACCGCACAAGGCCATGCCGCAACCGTACTTGGTGCCGTGCAGTCCGGCCACTTCACGCAACGCCCAGAGCAAGGGCATGGTGGGATCGGCATCCAAAGTCGCGGATTGGCCGTTGAGGATGAATGTTGTGGGCATGATGACTCCAGAGTGAAGTCTCGATTGTAACGCTATTGATGCGGTTTGAAATCAACGGCCGCAGTGTTGCCCCCGCAGATCAATACCCCGATGCGCTCGTGCTCCGCAGGCACATACTGCCGGGAGGTCAGCGCCGCGAGCGCGGCAGCGCCGCCGGGTTCGGCGACGATTCGCAACGTTGTCCAAAGCTGTCGTTGCGCGTCCGCGATGGCATCATCGGAAACCAGCACGGTTCTGCCGATATATCGCTGAATGACGGGAAACACCAGTGCTCCGATGCGGCGCGGCGCCAGCGATTCGGCAGCAATGCCGCCCGTCTCGGCGTCCACGGGCCGGCCGGCCGCAAGGGCACGAGTAAGCGTCGGTGCCTGTGCGGGTTCGACAGCTATAATTTTGATGCGTTCTTCATACCACGCGGCAAGTCCCGCGATCAGCCCGCCGCCGCCCACCGCAACCATGAGCGTGGTCAACTCTGAGTCTTGCTCCTCGAGCTCCAGTCCGACAGTTCCCTGGCCGAGCATGGTTTCGCGCTGATCGAAGGCATGAATAGGCATGGCACCCGACTCGGCAACCCACGCTTCGCTCGCGGACAGTGCATCGGCATAGCGCTCGCCGGTGATCACCAATTGCGCACCGTAATCGGTGATCTGTTTAATTTTGGCCGTCGAGGCGATGCGGGGTACGAATATCTTTGCAGGCACATTGAGCTTCATTGCCGCGAACGCGACTGCAGCACCGTGGTTTCCTCCCGATGCAGCGACGACCCCGGCGCTCGGTATCTTTCTGGTCAGCAAATTGGTGAAGGCGCCGCGAGGCTTGAAGGAACCGGCATGCTGGAGCAATTCCAGTTTCAAGGTGAGCCGCGCCGTCATGACGCCGAAGTCCGAGCCATCCACTTCGATCACGGGTGTGCGCCGAACATGCGGCGCGATGGTCGCATAGGTGGAACGGATATCTGCGGCCGAGATCAGAGGTGCGGTCATGGAATTCCAGTCGATTGACCAGTTATTCTGCCAGGCCAGGCTCGTGCAGTCGAAGCAAACGTTCGATTACCGAGCTTGTAGGAAATTGATGCAGCGACGTTCCGGGAAAAGGCCCGATCGCGTACCATGGATCCCATGGGTAGGCTCACCATGGGTGGATTGCTTGGACGTTTCCTAGCGTCGCTGGCTTTGGTGTTGCTGACCTACAATCCCACCGGTTTTTCATTCTTCAGTTGGGTCGCGGCGATCTTTCCGCATGTTGAACCCCTCCAGGCCGTTGTCGGGCTCGTTTTGCTCGCCGCATGGATATTCTTCGTGCACGCGACGTGGCGCTCACTCGGTACGCTGGGGGTTTCCCTGGGTCTGGCGTTCTTCGCCGCCGTGATCTGGCTCATCAGCACCTGGGGATGGCTCAATACGTCCAGCCATAGCGCGATGATATGGATCGGGCTGATCTTCATCGCATGTTTGCTGACGGTGGGACTCAGTTGGGGGTTGATCCGGGTGAGGGTCTCCGGTCAGCCCGTCGTGGAAGAAGTGCAGCGCTGAAGTCGGCCGCCCATCGATTTCGTTCCTTCACTCGAACACGATTCGCGGAAAATAAAACGACACGGTCCAATTGGGCACATCGACAATCTCGCTGATACGAAGATCGCCGCAGACGCTGCACAAGAGATAGGCGTCCGTCGCGGGCATGGCGTGCTGGTGCATGAGCAAGTCGATCATGGAACGGACGGCGTCGCGCGCCGCTTGCATGAGGTCTGGGCCGATGCCGGTTGCGACTTCGTAGCCTTTGACATCCAGATGCCTGCTGACCGGGCCGGGAGTTCTGAAGCGCGGAAAGCTCAAAGGCGCTCGCTTCATCAGATCGAAGTGCAGCGCCACCTTCATCGGGCTCTCGATGGCCGTGCCGCACACTTCGCCGTCGCCTTGCGCGGCGTGCGTGTCGCCCACCGAGAACAGGGCACCGGCCACCTCCACGGGGAGGAACAATTCAGTTCCGAGCGCGATATCCCGCACGTCCATGTTGCCGCCTACCCGGCGGGGCGGCACGATGCTGTGCAACCCGGGTTCGGCGAGCGCCACGCCGATGGTGCCGGTAAAGGGTTTCAAGGGTACTCTGGCCCACGTGCCAAACGCGGCCGGGCTCAAACAGTGGGGTTCGTAGCGCCACAAATGCAGCGCCGGGTCCTTGAAATCCTCCGCGAGCAAGCCAAACCCGGGGATGTTTGCGGTCCAACCCCAGCCGGAGGGCGCGAACGACAGCAGGGTGACCTTTAAGATGTCTCCCGGCTCGGCGCCGTCGATGTACACGGGGCCGGTCACGGGATTGATTTTGCCGAAATCAAGGCGGCCTAAATCGGCGAGCGTTGAGTTTTCCCGCAGCTGGCCCCCGGAAGCATCCGCGACGTCGAATTCCAACGATTCGCCGGGCGTGATGTGCGCCACGGCGGCAATACTGTTATCCCAGCCATGATGCTGACGATGAATGGTATGTCGATGTGCAACTGGGATCGTCATCGGCGGCCGGACCTGTTTTTCGTATTGTACGAAATCCCACCCTCGATGCGCGAATCAATTCATCACCCGCGATGTCTCGATTCTTGCGATAGACTGCCGTCAAAAGGAGCCAGCGCTTGTCGATCGAAGAATTTGGCTACAAGGATCAACTGCACCGCGCGCTCACGACCAAAGATCTGGTCATCTACGGATTGATTTTCATGGTGCCGATCGCGCCCTACTCGGTGTTCGGTTTCGTCTACAACGACGCGAAGGGTATGGTGCCGCTGGCGTACTTGGTCGGCCTCACCGGCATGTTCTTTACCGCCTTAAGCTATGCGGCCATGTCTCGTGCATTCCCGCTCGCGGGTTCCGTGTACACCTACGCGCAGCGCGGCCTGCATGAAATTGCCGGCTTCTTTTCCGGCTGGCTCATTCTTCTTGACTACATCTTCGTGCCGTCGCTGCTCTATCTCCTCAGTGCGGTCGCACTGCGACCGGTCTTGCCCGCGGTTCCGGCGTGGATTTGGTTGGCAGGTTTCGTCTCTTTCAATGCGGCGGCGAACCTTATCGGCATCCAATTCACGGCGCGCGTCAACCGCTATATGCTGGTCATGGAATTGTTGGTACTCGGGTTGTTTGTGCTGATGGGATTGCTCGCTCTGTACGGCGGCGAGGGCGCCGGCGGGCTGACGTTGAAACCGATTTACAATCCGCAAGTGTTTTCATTCGCCACGGTCGCAGGAGCGACGTCTATCGCCGTGCTGTCTTTTCTCGGGTTCGATGGAATCTCGACGCTCTCAGAAGAAAATCGAGCCGGCGCAGGCGCGGTCGGCCGCGCCACTGTGCTGTCTCTGCTGCTCGTCGGCGTGCTGTTCATGCTGCAAACGTGGATCGCTACGGACTTGAGCGTGGGAATGCACTTTTCCTCTCCGGAAACGGCATTCTTCGAAATCACGAAGCGCGCCGGAGGCGCCTGGCTGCGGCTTGTGACCATCATCGCCGTTGTCATCGCCACGGCGATCGCGAATGCCATGGCCGCTCAGGCTGCCGTCTCGCGCATCCTCTTTGCCATGGCCCGCGACGGCAAGCTGCCCGCGATACTGGCCAAAGTGCATCCCCGCTATAAGACGCCGTACGTGAGTACGCTCGTGGTTGCAGGCGTCTCGCTGTTGATCGGAGTGTTGTTTGCAGATCGCATCGATGATCTCGCCCGAGTCGTCAACTTCGGTGCGCTCGTGAGTTTCGTGCTCCTGCATCTCTCCGTCATCAATCACTATTTGATTCGCCGGCGCAGCGCCGATTGGCTGCGGCACCTGATTTTTCCGCTCATCGGTTCAGGCGTAATAGTGTACGTGTTGTACGAGATGGACCGTGCCGCGAAACTCATGGGGTTAGCCTGGATTTCGATAGGAGTGCTTTACTACCTTGTGCTGACACTGTGGATAAAGAAACCGGTCGCGCTGAAGATTTGAATGCAGCCGGCCACGTACAAGCGCCCGACCATTTGGCAATTGGCCGCGCCCTCGATCATGGCAAATCTGATGTTTTCGATGGTGGCCATGGTGCAGACGAAATTCGTGGGTGGAATGGGGGCGCCGGCGGTGGCTGCGGTGGGCGCGAGTCAGCGCGTCTTCTTTGCGCTGCAGGCACTGCTGATGGCTATCGGTGTCGGCACCACCGCGCTGGTGGCGCGCTCCTGGGGCGCGGGCCGGCCGG
>JAQGOD010000419.1 GCA_028293775.1 Gammaproteobacteria bacterium | reverse complement strand
CCGTTGCCTGATCGGCGACCACCACGTTGCCTGCCGGATCGACGGTCAGACCCTGCGGATCATTCAGCGCCAAGGAGAACGGCATCTGGTCCAGCGTACCCACGCCGGCGGGCGTCACGTGGGCAGCTGCGTGCGAGGCGATGGTGTGCACGACGCCGGCAGCGCTGACCGAACGCAGTGCCAGATCATCGGCAAGCATGAACCCGCCATTCGGTGCGGCCGTGAGGCCAACGCCCAGGTCGCGGATCCGCGCCGTCGATGTGTCCCCGTCGGCAAAGCCTTCACCCAAGACACGCGAACCGGTCAAGGTCGTGACCGCCGCAGTCGTCAAATCGATCTGGCGCAGCAGACCTAAGCCGTCGCGCACCGTGAGCGTATTTCCGCGCAGAACCATGCCATTGGGGAGTCCGATGGCTGCGGCGGTGCCCAAGCCGTCGGCGTCGGTCGCGCTGTAGGTCCCGTCGCCGGCCAGGGTTTGCACGGTGCCGGCAACATTGCCGCTGCGCACGATACGTCTGATGCGGTTGTTCGACGAATCGGAGACCAGCACATCTCCGTTGGCGGCTACCGCCACGCCCGAAGGAAATTGAAACTTCGCCGCCGACGGCACGCCGTCGGCGTAGCCTATGGTGCTGCCCGCATAAGTGGTCACGACGCCGGCCGTAGTGACGCGGCGAATCAGGTGATTCGAATTGTCGGCAACGTAAAGGTCCCCGTCCGGGCCGATGGCGATGCCACGCGGTTGATTGAAGCGCGCGACATTTCCCGTACCGTCGGCCGAGCCGCTCGAGCCGGCGAGACCCGCCAAGGTAGTAACCGTGCCGTCGGCGGCGATGCGCCGGATTGTTTGGTTGGCAGTGTCTGCGATATAGATGTTGCCCACCGCGTCCTGTGTGAGCCCTTGTGGCTGATTGAAAGACGCGTTCGCCGCAGCACCGTCGGCGGACCCCGAGAATTGCCCACCGGCAACAGGCGTCACGGTGGTGAGATCGGCGCTGAGTCGCTGGACGCGATTACTCGAAATGAAGGTAAAGCTGTTCCCTGGATCCTGATCGATGGCGGTCGATTGACTGATGTCAGCCTGATCTCTCAGACCAACGATGGGCAGCAGGCTGAGATTAAGCGTGCCGGGGCTCGCCGTCGTCACAGTGAGCGTAGCGGCCGTGCTCGTCGCGGGGCTCTTTCCGCTGCAATCGAGATTGGCGCGAAATTGCGCACCGCTATCGCCGGTCACGGTCACTACGCTGAAGGTTGGCGCGGTGGCGCCGGCTATATCGGTCCACGTGACACCGTCGGGACTGCGTTGCCACTGTATTCCTAGCGTCCCCGAGCTGCAGCTCGCGGCCACTGTGAACGAGGCCGCCGCACCGGCGACCACGCTCGTATCCGCAGGCTGCTGCGTAATGGTCAGGGTCACGGGGGTGATGACCGTCAGAGTCGCGGCGCCGCTGGTAACACTGCCGACGGCGTTCGAAACCACGACGGTGAACAGCGCCGAGTTGTCTGCGGCGACAGTCGCGGGGGTCGTATAGCTGGCGCCGGTCGCGCCGGCGATCACCGTGCCATTGCGCTGCCACTGGTACGACAAGGGCGCCGTGCCCGACGCAACCACCGAAAACGTGGCCGCCTGCCCGGATTGCACTGTTTGATCGGCCGGAGAGGTCGTCACGAGCGGCGCTTTAACGACTGGAGGCACAATGATGGCGGATGCTGCCGGCTGCGGCGGGTCAGCGTTGCCGCTGCAGCCTACCAACGCGCTTGCGAGCAGCAGCACGGCTGCACCGAGAAATTCGCGCGCGGCAAGGGCGCGACCGGTTTGGGTCATTGACGGGTTCATGAACAGTCTCCTAAAAGCCGAACTGGATGCCGACACTTGCGGTGTCGACGTCGCCGTTGAAGCGGTTCATGCGAGCCCGCGTATGATCCCAGTCCAGGCGTGCGCTCCACGCGCCGTAGAAATGCCAGGTCGCCGACAGGCCACCGAGAAACTGCGTGGTCGTCTTGCCACCGGCGATTGCAGGTGCCGGACCGGGTTGAAAATCGGCTTTGACCGAGGCGGCACCAACTCGCGCGCCCAGCGCCAATGCTGCTCCCAGCGGCCAGGCAAAGCCCACCGTGCCGCCCCACGCACGCACGTTGGCGCGACCGTGAAATGGCACTCCCGCAGTGACATCGCTGGCGACGAAGTGACCGGCGTCCAGATATAGGGCCTCCGCCGACCAGTACTTCCCGAAATCCCACCCGGCTGCCGTACGGAATCCGCTGTCATGTCGATCGCAGGCATCGCCGTCGCAACGCGTCTGGTAACCCGAGTAGGCGTAGCTCGCGGCGATGTAAGGTCCATCGGCCGCATGGGCTAGCGAAGCCGTGGCGAGCAACGCAGTGGCCGCCGCTGCGCGCACAGCCAAGGGGCCCAATGCGTTGGACTTCGTCGAAATTCTGCTCATGGATTCTCCGCTTGACGATGCCATCTGCCGCTGCGCGCGGAACGCGAAGCGAGGTGCTCTTAAGGAGATGAACGGAATCGACGGCTAACTCGGACATCGACCGACGTAATTAATTGGCGCTGACTCTGGCCTTGGCACCGCGCCCCTGGACTTCCATTTATTCCTCGAGCAAGTCTGCCTCGCGTAAACTCACGGCGAATGAGGCATGTTCGCGGAGCCATATGATTCATTCTCGGACCTTAAAGTCGTTGACGTTGCTCTCTCTCCTTCTGGCTTGCCTGAGTAGCCAGCAACTGCTCGGCCAATCGTCGAGCGCAGAGCTGTCTACGAATGACGGCATGCACTATTCGTCCCTGGCGGCAATCAATCCCACGAATGTGCGCGAACTAGGTTTGGCATGGGAATTTGACGATTTCGTCGTACGGGGCAATGTGCATCGAGGCCTGCAAGCCACACCCGTCGTTGTGGATGGGATCATGTATTTTACTGGCCCATGGAGCGTGGTGTACGCGATTAATGCCAAGACCGGCCGGCCGATCTGGCGGCACGATCCGCACGTGAATGGAGAGTTTGCACGCCGTGCGTGCTGCGATGCCGTCAATCGTGGCGTGGCCCTACAGAATGGAAAGGTATACCTCGCTACACTCGACGGGTATCTCTTGGCCCTGGATGCCAAAACTGGAACTCAATTATGGCGGGCTGATACGATCGCCGACCGTTCGCGCAGCGTCACCATTACCGGGGTCCCTCAAATCGCTGGGCGCAATGTCGTCATCGGCAATGCCGGCGGAGAAATGGCCGCGCGTGGCTATGCGAGTGCATTCGATGCCGCCACCGGCAAACTCGCATGGCGTTTCTATACGGTTCCGGGCGACCCGGCCGGGGGAGACGAATCGGCGGAGATCGCTATCGCCAGAAATACGTGGAGCGCTAAATCCCGCTGGGACCTCGGCGGCGGCGGCAGTCCGTGGGGTTGGTTCGCCTATGACCCCATTTCGAACCTGGTATTTCTTGGAACGGGAAACGGCATGCCGCAGCCGGTTTGGACGCGCAGTCCGGGCGGCGGTGACAACCTTTATCTTGCCTGCATTTTGGCGATCGATGCCAACACCGGGCGATTGAAATGGCATTACCAGACCACGCCTAGCGATAGCTGGGACTACGACGCTACGCAAAACATGATTTTGGAAGATCTAGTCATTGGCGGGCGCTCGCGACATGTTCTGATGCAGGCATCAAAGAATGGCTTCTTCTATATTCTTGATCGTGACAATGGCCAGTTGTTGGCGGCCGACAAGTTCACGACCGTGACTTGGGCCGATGGGGTGGATTTGAAGAGCGGCCGCCCGGTTATAAACGTCCAATCAGACTTTTCGACATCTCCGAAGATCATTTGGCCTTCGCAAGCGGGGGGCCACAATTGGCAACCTATGGCTTTCAGCAGAAAAACCAAGTTGGTCTATATCCCGACGTTGGAAGCGCCGATGAAGTTTCGCATGATGCCGCAGGAGTACAAGCAATATAGCCCCATTCAAGGTGATGAAGCTCAATGGCCTCCGTTTTCCCCTTCCGATGACGCACTCATGGTGCACCAGCCCAAACCATCGGTTCAAACGGTACTCAAGGCCTGGGACCCGATAAAGGGTATGACCGTATGGCAGTCGCAACCCATGCCATTCTGGGGCGGCGGCGTACTGGCGATGGGCGGGGATCTCGTCGTGCAGGGCGCGCCCGATGGATTTCTCGTGTTCTACGATGCATCGAACGGTGAAATTATCCACCGCCTCAATATCGGTACAGGAATAATGGCTGCGCCGATGACCTATAGTTTGGCGGGACAGCAATATATCGCGGTGCTCGCCGCCATGGGCGGCGCCATGGGTGTCCAATTCCCGCCCGGATCAGTCGCCAACGATCGGGAAAACAAGGAGCGCCTACTGGTGTTCAAGCTGGGCGGCCGCGCAATGACAGTCCCAGCTGCACGCAAGCAGCAAAAGCCTGAGCCCGCACCAGTCGAATTTCAAGGGTCAACACCATCTATCGAACGTGGTGAAAAAATCTACGGTGAGAGCTGTGGTGTTTGCCATGGCGGTCCCGAGTCGATCGGAAACTATCCAAATCTCTTCAACTTGCCCGCGGGAATTCATGCGGCATTCGATCATATCGTCCTTGATGGAACGATGAGCTACGCGGGAATGGCCTCCTTTTCTGATGTCTTGACAAAACAAGACGTGAAAGATGTGCATGCCTATTTGAGCAGGCCGAAATCACCGGTCAACATATCCGGCGAAGCACATCACGATTGATGTCAATCACGTGGTTGCCATGCTGCGAACCTGTGACTCGCCCATCTCGGCGCACAGGCGTTTGAGCGTTCTGTATATTTTTTCATTGTCCATCATGGCGACATTGAAGCGAAGAAAGCACGCCGCTGACCGGGCAATGCTGAATGCATTCCCGGGAGCCAGGAAGATCTGTTCGGCCATGGCCCTTCGGGCAACCTCGGCGGCATTCGCATTATTGGGCAGCCTGCACCAGAGGAACAGCCCCGCCTCAGGTTGAATCCAAGGAGCGATGCCGATTTCGCCGAGCCGCCGCAACGCCTCTGACCTTGCCTCAGCCAGGCGCCGGCGAACTTTTTCCATGTGCCGCCGATACGTGCCATCCGTGAGGACCGAGCGCAGCAGTTCAGCAGAGAGCGCGCTGCCCGACATGCCGGTGGCTATTCTCAGGTCCGTGAGCGCGGCGATCCAGTCGCGGCGCGCCGCAATGTGGCCGCACCGCACCGCGCTGGAAAGAGACTTGGAAAAACTGCCGACTCTGATGACTCGGTCCAATCCGTCATACGCAGCAAGCGTGGGTGTGGGCGTGACCTCAAAATCAGAGAAGATGTCATCCTCCACGATAATGAGATCGTGTGCCTCCGCCAACTTCAGAACGCGGTGCGCCGTCGGCGCGGACAAGTTTGCTCCTGTCGGATTGTGTACTGCAGAGTTGGTTATGTAGAGCCGGGGACGGTGCTCTGCCAAAATCTGCGCGAAGGCGACGACATCAGGCCCGCTCGCCGTGTAGGGAACTGCCACGACTTTTGCCCTATGCGCGCGCAAGAGAGAGTGAAAATTGAAATAGCAAGGATCGTCAACCAACACGGCGTCGCCGGTCTCGATTAGAAACCGGCACACAAGATCAATGGCATGCGTGCCGGAATCGGTCAGCAGCACTTGGTCGGGCGCGGCGTCGACACCTTGATCACCGAGGCGCCGCGCGATGATCGTGCGCAGCGATTCCGAGCCCATGGGCGAGTCGTACCCGACCAACCTAGAGGCCTCGCCGCGCGCGAGTGCCCTTAAGCCCTTGCGGACGAGTTCGTCCTCCATCCAGCCTTCGGGCAGCCAGCCACATCCGGGCTTCAATGCATCCGGCCGCAGGTGCAACGACTGCCGCAACATCCACAAGGGATCGATCACCGGATCAAGCTGAGGTTCGATCTCGGCGATGGAAAGTGGCGCGAGGGGCGCGGCAACATAGAAACCGGCGCCGCGTCGTGAGCGAACGACGCCCTCGGCCACCAGCCGTTCGTACGCCTCGACAATGGTCGACTTCGAAAAAGTCGTGGTTTGTGCCATCTGGCGCACCGACGGGAGCATGGCTCCCGGGACCAACCCCCTGCGCTGAATCCGCTGTTTGACGGTCGAAATCACCTGTTCGACCTTCGTGTATTCGGAATTGCTCATGACCGTACTGCGAAAAGTACCGTTACAGTTTCGTGTAATTGTACTGGACTGTCACTGGCTCCGGTAGCCCCCATCGGTAATCTCTTCAGGCGCGAGATGTTGCTCGCGCATCACAACGAGGGTGAAAAAAGTGAATCCACGAAACACGACCTTTTCAGCAATTGCCGCCGCTTTGTGGCTAGGCGGTCTATTTGGTTCGGCAACGGCCGGGACCGACCTCGCCACGACGAGTGTGGTCAGGATCCGTTACCTCAATGTCAATCCGCAAACCCCGGCGTCGGCAATGCATACGTTGAATCAATTGAAGGATGCCGCGATGGAAGCGTGTGGGGCGTCCGCGTTCAGTCTTTCAGAGCACAAGGCGGCAGTCAGGGCATCCAAATGCTGGCACGATAGCCTGGCCGACGTGGTGGCTCGGCTCGGCAGCGCTCAAATAACACTTGCTTTCGAGAGCAATGAGCACTGACACGCATCGCATTTGTTCCGCGAAGGAAGCGCTTGATGAATCGTGATTTTTACCTGGTGGATGTATTCGGGGTTGGGAAATTTTCCGGTAATCCGCTGGCCGTCGTCAACGACGCCGCTAACCTCGACTCCGAAACGATGCAGGAGATTGCGCGCTGGTTGAACCTGTCTGAAACCGCATTTTTGCTGCCGCCTTCCACGGATCGGGCGGACTATCGCGTCCGCATTTTTACCCTTGAGCGGGAACTGCCGTTTGCCGGCCATCCGACGCTGGGCAGCTGCCGAGCCTGGCTAGCCGCAGGCGGTGTTGCAAAAGACAACGGGCTTATTGTGCAGGAATGCGGCGCGGGCTTGGTCCGGATTCGGGCCCAGCCCCGCTTGGCATTCGCCGCACCGCCCCTCCTGCGTTCCGGGCCGGTCGATGCAACAAAGCGCGCTGAAATCGCCGGTGTCCTCAACATGGCTGTCAGCGAAATACTCGACGCGCAGTGGGTGGACAATGGCCCCGGCTGGATCGCCGTTCTGCTGGCATCGGCGGAGGATGTCCTCAAGCTCGAACCCGTGCACCGCTATCCTACGCGAGTGGACGTAGGGGTCGTGGGACCTTACGCCCTCGGCGCTAGCGTCTCGTTCGAACTCCGCGCATTCTTCAGCGATCACCGCGGCGCGCTGGTCGAGGACCCGGTCACTGGCAGCCTCAACGCCTCGGTGGCTCAGTGGCTCATCAGTACGGGCCGGGCGAAAGCGCCCTATGTAGCGGCGCAAGGCACACGGGTGGGCCGCAGCGGGCGCATCCACATCGCCACGGATCCACAAGGAGACGTTTGGATCGGCGGCGATACTCGCATCCTGTTCTCAGGAAAGGCTCACTTGGATTAAAGATGCCGCGTCGGCGCGCGCGGCGTCAAATTCGAAGAACTTTACCAAATCTGGTGACGACCAGGCGAGGCCGGCGGTACCTCGCCTGTTCGATCAGCGGGTCATCTGTTAGCGAGTGACATAAAGATCGTTCACGACCTTCACCACTCTGCCATCATCACGAGCTATGTCTTCGGCACGTCGGCGCTGCAGACCGCTGTTGACCTTACCATTCAGGTACACGACGCCATT
>JAQGOD010000403.1 GCA_028293775.1 Gammaproteobacteria bacterium | reverse complement strand
TCGTTGCGATGCCAATGTTTCGGTGCGGCTCAAGGGTCAGCAGAAATTCGGCACGCGCGCTGAAATCAAGAATCTGAACTCCTTTCGGTTCGTCGAAAAGGCCATCCAGTATGAGGTGGCGCGGCAGGTCGAAATCATCGAAGGCGGCGGCAAAGTCGTGCAGGAAACTCGGCTCTACGATTCGGACAAGGACGAGACTCGTTCCATGCGCTCCAAGGAAGAAGCCAACGATTACCGTTATTTTCCGGATCCTGATTTGCTGCCGGTGGAAATCGATGAACCCTTCATCGAGGCGGTCCGTGCGACGCTGCCGGAACTGCCCGATGCGAAGGCGGCGCGATTCGCGCAGGACTTTGCGCTCTCGGCCTACGATGCCGGCGTATTGAGCGCCAGCCGCGAACTGGGCGCATACTTTGAAGCGGTGGTTGCCGGTTTGGGCGCAAGTCACGCCAAACTGGCCGCGAATTGGGTCATGGGCGAATTGTCGAGCGCGCTCAATCGCGACAATGCCGACATCGAGAGCGCCAAGGTGAGTCCCCCGCAGCTGACTTCACTCATGCACCGAATCATCGATGAGACGATCTCGGGCAAAATCGCCAAAGAAGTATTCGAAGCGATGTGGTCCGAGGGTAAGACAGCCGACGAGGTCATCGAGGCGAGAGGGCTGCGGCAAATTACCGATTCGAGCGCCATCGAGAAAGTGATCGATGCCATCATCGCCGCGAATCCGAAGCAATTGGCGGATTACCGCTCGGGCAAGGACAAGCTCTTTGGATTCTTCGTCGGGCAAGCGATGAAGGCCACGGGGGGCAAGGCAAATCCGGCGCAGCTCAATGAGCTGTTGAAGACCAAGCTGGGCGGCGGAAATGCATGACCGCGACACGCTGCATCGTTTTTTGTTCGAGCGGTACCCGATCCGCGGACATCTGGTGCATTTGGACGCCGCGTGGCGCGCGCTGATCGAGCATCGCCATTATCCGGACACCATTCGCCAGACTCTGGGAGAAGCCGTCGTGGCCTCGCTCTTGCTGGCCGCGACGATCAAATTTGAAGGCGTCTTATCCTTGCAATTGCAGGGCGATGGGCCGGTCCATCTGCTGCTGGCACAGTGCACCAGCGGATTAGGGGTACGAGGTCTCGCCCGCCACCGCGACTCGAATGTCCCCGATAGCTTTAGGATCCGCGATCTCATCGGCGCCGGCAACCTGACCGTCACGTTGGAGAGCGACGACGGCTTACAGCGCTACCAGGGCATCGTACCCATCGAGGGCGATCGCTTGGCCGACTCGCTGCAAGCCTATTTCCAGAACTCCGAACAATTGCCGACGCGGCTCTGGCTGCACGCGGATGCGCAAGGCGCCTCCGGCATGCTGCTGCAGAAGCTTCCCGGAACGAGTTCCGTGTCGGCCGCGGATGCGGCGGCGATCGAAGACGCCTGGCGCCGGGTGCAATTCATCGGCGACACATTGACGCCGGAAGAATTGCGAACGCTTGAAGATGCGGAAATTTTGCACCGGCTGTTCAACGAGGACGATCTGCGCTTGTTCGAACCGTCGCCCGTCTATTTTCGTTGCCGTTGCTCGCGCGAGCGCGTGGCGGGCATGCTGCAGGGCCTGGGCGAAGCGGAAACACGCTCTGTCATCGCGGAACGGGGTAAGGTCGAAGTTCACTGCGACTTTTGCAATCGAGCCTACGTCTTTGACGCAGTCGATGTCGCTCAACTGTTCAAGTCCACGGTTGCCGCCGAAAGCGGCAGTTCCGTGCACTAGCACGGCCGCGCGCCTAAAATTCATTTTTCTGGCCGCCGTGGCAGGCGCTGGGTTGACGCGCGCCGAGACAACCCCCTTCTATGCGAGCACTTTTGAAACGCGGCCCGCGGCGGCGGCCCTGACCGGCCTCGGCCGCCAGTTATTTTCGGATCCCGCCTTGTCAGGATCCGGAAAAATTTCCTGCGCCACCTGTCATGATCCGCGACATGCCTTCGGGCCGCCCAATGGCCTGCCCGTGCAGCGAGCCGGCGTGCGCGCGGTGCCCTCGCTCAGGTACACGCAAAATGTTCCGCCCTTCACGGAGCATTTTACGGACGATGAGGAGGATGGTGCCGATCAAGGACCGGCGGGAGGACGCACCTGGGACGGACGCGCGCAATCCTTTCATGATCAGGCGCGGCTCCCCTTGTTCTCGCCGCAGGAGATGGCGAATAAAGACATGGATGCGGTGGTCGCCAACGTGCAAGCGGCTCACGGTCTTGAGTTTCGCGCGATATTCGGCGCGAAAGTGTTTGAGGACAAGTCGGCTGCGTTCAAGGGAGTGCTGATGGCGCTGGAGGCATACCAGCAAGACCCTGCGGAGTTTTATCCCTACAGCAGCAAGTTTGACGCCTTTTTGAGGCATGAGACCGCCTTGTCAGCGCAGGAACTGCGCGGCCTGGCCGCCTTCAACGATCCCATGGCGGGAAACTGCGCTCGCTGTCATCCGAGCGCCATCAAACAGGGCGCCCTTCCGCAGTTTACGGACTTTGGTTTCGCGGCATTGGGCGCACCCCGCAATAAGATCATCCCGGCGAATGCGGACGGGCAGTACTACGATCTCGGGCTCTGTGGACCGCAGCGCCTCGACTTTCAAGAGCGGCGCGAATACTGCGGTTTATTTCGCACGCCCTCACTGCGCAATGTCGCTTTGCGTCAGGTGTTTTTCCACAATGGCGTTTTTCATTCGCTGACCGACGTGGTGCGTTTCTACGCTCAGCGCGACACGCAGCCGCAGAAGTGGTATCCGCGCGCCGGTGATGGCACCATTCTGAAATTCGATGACTTGCCCGCCGGGTACGCCGCCAATGTCGATACGCAGGCCCCGTTTGGCCGGCATGTCGGGGAAGCGCCTCCTTTAAGCGAAACCGACATTCAAGATATCGTCGCATTTTTGCGGACGCTGACCGACGGTTACGACAGTTTCGCGCCCGCTAAAGCCCAGACACTCCGGCAAATTCGGTCAGGCTCTGGGTCCGAGTCAAAGCAATGAACTCGCGTATATAGGCGGCTTGCGCGCCCGCACGCGTGGTCGCCGCATAGAGTTCGCAGCGAAGTCCGGATTGACCTATGGGACGCGATACCACATAGCCGCGCTCTATATAGTTGCCCACCGTCCAGGAAGGCAGGGCGGCAATGCCCCGGCCGCTCGCCACCAATTGCA
>JAQGOD010000402.1 GCA_028293775.1 Gammaproteobacteria bacterium | reverse complement strand
GCGCTGTCTTAACTCATCGCACGCCTTTACAACGACGTTTGACGCCGAGGCCGCATTGTTGGACCCTCCGGCAATCATGATAGGCGGCAAATCGCTGTCGCCCATGTGCACCGTTACATCGTCGATTTTCAGGCCGAGCGAGCGAGCGGTGGCGATGGCCACCACGGTATAGGCGCCGGTACCTATTTCGTGGCCGGCCAAACTCACGATGGCCTTGCCGTCCGGCGTCAGCGACACTCGGACTGCTGCCGGACCCATGTTGCTCGGATAGCACGCGGTGGCGCAACCGAAGCCTACCAGCCATTCGCCGTCGCACATGGATCCCGGCTGCGCGTTGCGATTCGCCCAGCCAAATTTCGCTGCCGCCTGATCGAAACATTGCATGAGAGATCTGGACGAGAAGGGCAATCCGTCTACCGGGTCTGTCTGCGTGTCGTTCACGCGACGCAACTCAATCGGATCCATTTTGAGTGCATACGCCAATTCGTCCATGGCGCTTTCGAGCGCAAACATATAGGGCGTCTCAGGGGGTGCTCTCATATAGCCCGGGGTGTTGCGGTCTGCATGGACCACATTGACCGCCGTGGCGATATGGGGGCACGCATACATACGAGCGGTGCTCTCGACGCCACCGACGTTATAGCCCGAGGGCCGCGAGGTGACTTCCCAGCCCTCATGAAATAAAGAAATGAGCTTGCCATCCGCGCTTGCGCCAAGCTTGATGTGCTGGCGTGTTTCCGCTCGATATGTGGCTATCGTAAAACCCTGATCGCGGGTCGGCACGAGCTTGACCGGTCGGCCCACTCGTTTCGCGGCGAGGGCCACCCAGGCGGTGCGAGGATTCGGGCCCTTGGAACCAAATGCCCCGCCGATATAGCGGGAGATGGCACGTACCTGGTCAGGATCAACCTTCAGCTGTGTCGCAACCGAATTCTTGGTGCCCCACATGAATTGGGAAGGCTCGTAAATGGTCAGCTTCGGGCCGTCCCAGGCACAAGTCGCCGTAAACAGCTCGATGGCATTGTGATGCTGAGTCGGTGTCGAATATCGCGCTTCGAATTTTACGGCTGCGCCGGCGAACGCATTGGCCGCATCCCCTTTTTTCGGGTCGGGACCTTTTTGCGGCTTGTGGGGCTCAGATTCCACGCCGGGCGAATCGAAAGAGGCGCTGGGCTGTTCCTCAACGTAGACGACCTCTACCTTGTTTGCCGCCTCGCGCGCCGCCTCGTATGTTTCCGCGACGACCACCGCAATGATCTGTCCGTCGTGCCAGACTTGATTGCTCTCGAGCGTTGTCGTGGTCGGTCCACCGTCCGGACCCCGTGGCGGTTTAGTCTCGTTGGCCACATTCTCATAAGTCAAAATGTCGAGCACCCCGCGCACCGCTTTCGCGCGCTCGAGCTTGAAAGCGCCGATGCGGCCGCGCGCAATGGTGCTCGTGACAAAATAACCGTAGGCCGGATTGGCCACCGGTTCGTCGGAGGCGTATCGCGCTGCACCGGTGACCTTTGCAACCCCATCCACTCGCGACGTGGGCCTGCCGAATAATGTTTCTTTGTCCTGCATCATGACGCCCCGCTGGTGACCCGCAATGCTTTGACGTCGAGCAGGGCCCGAACGAGGGTGCGCTGAGCCAATTCGGACTTGTAGTCATTGTGACCATGACTAATGGCACCCTTGAGAGCGACTGCCGCCGCCGCCGCCGCGCCCGGCTCGGTAAGCGCCTTACCGGTCAGAATGTTTTCCGCATCGTGCGAGCGCCAAGGCCGATAAGCCATGCCGCCAAGGCCTATTCGCGCCTCGCGCACCGTTTCCCCATCCATCTCGAACGCGAGCGCGACCGCGGCCGAGGCAATCGCAAATTCGTAAGAAGCCCTGTCCCGCACCTTGAGATAAAGAGAACGACGCGTCCAAGCTCCTGCGGGTACCTGAAATGCAACGATGATCTCGCCGGGTTTCAACGTGGTTTCGATGTGCGGCTGCGACTGGGCAGCGGCATGCAACGAGGCAAAGGGAATTTGCCGGGATCCCGCAGGTCCGGTCAATTCCACCTGGGAATCCAGCGCGATGAGTGCGATGGCAAAATCCCCTGGATATTGCGATATGCAGCTGTCATCGACCCCGAGTACCGCGTGATTGCGATTGAAACCCTTGATGGCAGCGCAGCCGGAGCCGGGGACGCGTTTGTTGCAAGCACTCCAGCTCGGGTCGCGGTAATAGGGACAGCGCGTCCTCTGCAAGACGTTGCCGCCGAGAGTGGCCATATTTCGTATCTGAGCACTCGCTGCAAGCTGCAAGCTTTGCGCCACGACCGGATATTGCGATATGACTCGCGCGTCATCCGCGACGGTGGACATTTTTGCGAATGCCCCAAGACGCATTCCACTTGGCGTGATGTCAACTCCGGTCCATGAGGCGCGCACGGGCCCTAGATCCACCACTCGCTGCGGAGTCAATACGTCGAGTTTCATCAGGTCGATCAGCGTGGTACCGCCGGCCAGGAATTGCACGGGCGCATCGGTCTGACCTTGACCCGTGCGAGCGCCGAGCTTGATGGCTTGAGGCAAGTCAGCGGCGCGATCATAAACAAAGGGGCGCATCAGCCAATCTCCATTTTTGCGCGAGCTTGCTTGATAGCCGCGACAATTTTCGGGTAGGCCGCGCAGCGGCAAAGGTTGCCGCTCATGTATTCTCGGATGTCAGCGTCGGTTTTGGCGTGTCCTTCCTTGACGCACGCGATGGCTGACATGATTTGGCCGGGAGTGCAATAGCCGCATTGGAAGGCATCCTGGTCGATGAAAGCCTGCTGCATGGGGTGCAGTGCTGGACCCTTGCCAGCCAGCCCCTCGATGGTATCGATTTTCTTGCCCTGAGCGGTGACTGCCAGCGTGAGACAGGAGAGTACGCGCTCACCGTTGATGTGGACGGTGCAGGCGCCGCATTGACCTTGGTCGCAGCCTTTTTTCGTGCCGGTCAAATGTAGGTGCTCGCGCAACGCGTCGAGCACCGTAACTCGGCCATCAACATTAAGTTCCCGCGGTTTGCCATTTACGGTCAGGTGCAACGGGGTATTGGCGGTGCTGGCTGTTTTTGGCGCGTCGGCTTGCCGCGCCATCAGCGGCTCGATACCGACTGCCGCTAGCGCCGCACCGCCGGAGAGCACTTCCCTTCTGCTGATCGTGGTCATGTATTTATGCTCGGGGGATCAAACCTGCATATTGTCGCGGCAAATTCGACCGTTGCATCGCCTTTTGGCGGCAAGGGGATGTCGGACGGGGCCTACGCGGCGGCTTCGGATACACGTGATGCCCGCCCTTTTAACGGCCATAATGAGCGGGGAGCAACAGGAGAAGATCAATGGCCACGGGTAGCCGCGAGAAAGACATCAAATTGTTGGTGACGAAATTTGTAAAGCTGGTGGAGTCACTCGATCCGGGGGAGCGCTTGTCCATCAAAAAGGTCGGCAAGAAGGTCGGCGCGAAAAAAGACACCCGACCGTCAGCTGTCAAAGCAAAGAACGCGGCCAAGAAGACAAACAAGGCCTCCGGCAAAAAACAGCCCCCTTAAAGCTTGTCAACGCGATTGGGCGCGAGCCGTTCCTCGTCTATGCGAATACGCATCGCCCTGAGTGTTGCGCTACTACTCGCCGGCTGCGTCAGCTCCGACCTGCGTCAGGCCGAGGCGCCACGAGGCGCTCTGCATCGTCAGGATGTGCTGTGGCTCGAGCGCGCATCCTTTGGCCTCAATACCGCGAGCGTGGCCGAATATCGTCGGTTGGGCCGAAGCAGATTTCTCGAGACGCAACTTCAGCCCGCCAGGGGAGTCTTGCCGGCACCCATTGCAGCGCAGGTTTCAGCGATTGAAACTGCCCGTCCGGATCCTGCGCAGGCGCTCGCCGCGGCCAATGCAGAGGACAAGATCATCAACGCGATGCCGGACGGCAAAGACAAGCAGCAGGCCCGCAAGCTCTTGAGCGAGCGGGGTAATCGACTTGCTTACGAAGCCGTCCGAAGCCAGTTGCTACATGCCGTGTATTCGCCCGCGCAGTTGCAAGAGCAAATGACTTGGTTCTGGCTCAACCACTTCAGCGTGTCGCAATCCAAGGCCAGGTTGCGCTGGCTGGTCGGGGACTATGCGGACAGCGCCATCCGACCGCGGGTGTTCGGGCATTTCAAGGACCTCGTGATGGCAACGCTCGAACATCCGGCGATGCTGCAATATCTGGACAATAACCGAAACGCAGCGGGCCATATCAACGAAAATTATGCGCGAGAGCTGTTGGAGTTGCATACGCTGGGTGTGGGCGGCGGCTATTCGCAGCAGGATGTCCAGGAACTCGCGCGGGTTCTTACCGGAGTCGGTGTGAATGTCGGCGACGCGCCCCGTCTTAAACCTGCGTTGCAGCAATTCTATATCCGTCGCGGCGCCTTTGAATTCAATCCCGCTCGGCACGACTTCGGCAGCAAGACCGTTCTGGGACGGCGCATCGAAAGCAAGGGCTTCGGTGAAGTGGAGGAGGCTGTCAGCCTGATCGCGTCGCAACCCGCGTGCGCTCGATTCATATCGCGCGAATTGGCCTCCTACTTCGTGGCCGATAATCCCCCGGCGGTGCTGGTCGAGCGCTTGGCGAAGATCTTCATGCGGACCAACGGCGATATAGGCGCTGTTCTTCGCGCACTGTTCTTGTCCCCTGAATTAAATGCCTCTCTGGGCGGCAAATTCAAGGATCCCATGCGTTTCGTGATCTCGGCCGTACGCTTCGCGTACGACGGCAAAGCCATCAGCAATGCGCGGCCGATCTTGAGTTGGCTCAATGGTCTCGCGGAGACGCCTTATGGCCGCCAAACTCCCGACGGCTACCCCCTAACGGAACTGAACTGGGCGAGTTCAGGGCAAATGAGCCGTCGATTCGAAATCGCCCGTGCCATCGGCGTCGGGAACGCCGGGCTGTTCGAGGCCGAGGAGGGCGGCGTGAGCGCGCCGAGTTTCCCGCAGTTATCGACTCGGTTGTACTTCGAGGCGCTGGAGCCGCTTCTGAGCACGCGCACCAAGGCGGCGCTCAACGGCGCAAATTCCCAGCAGGAATGGAACACGTTTTTGCTTTCGTCACCGGATTTTAGCTATGAGTGAATCCAAGCAAGTGACTCGCCGTCAGGTCCTGACCTTGGGTGCGGCCGCGCTGCTCAGCACGCGTGTCTCCGGGCGGCTGTACGCCGCGCCGAGCGAGGGAGCGCGCTTTCTATTGGTCTTTTTACGCGGCGGCTACGATTCCAGCAATTTGTTGATCCCGTATTCGACACCGTTCTATTACGAAGCGCGACCCAACATCGCGATCGCAGCACCGGACGCCTCGTCCAAGACCGGAGCGCTGGCGCTCGATGCCGATTGGGCACTGGCACCTGCGGTGCGTGAATCGCTGGGAGCCATGTACTCGCAGCGCCAGATTGCCTTTGTGCCATTCGCGGGGACCGATGATTTGTCGCGCAGCCACTTCGAAACGCAAGACAGTATCGAACTAGGTCAACCGACCGGCGGCTCGCGTAACTATCGCTCCGGCTTTCTCGGCCGCCTCTGCGAAACTTTGGTGGGCCCCTTGGGCGTGAATTCCTCCATTGCCTTTACCGATGCGTTGCCGCTTGCCTTCGAGGGAGCAGCCACCGTGCCAAACCTATCGCTCAAGAATCTTGGCAAGCCGCCGTTCGATGAACGTCAAGCACGGATACTCAGCGACATGTACGCCGGCCATCATCTCGCGGCCGCAGTGAGCAATGGGCTCGAGTTGCGTCACGAAGTAGCGCAGGAGTTCGCGGATGAAATGAATGTGGCCAATCGCAGCGCCATCAATACCAAAGGCTTCGAGCTCGAGGCCGAGCGCATGGGCCGACTGATGCGTGATCGATATCGGATTGGATTCATAGACATTGGCGGTTGGGATACGCATGTTGCCGAAGGAGGCGCGCAGGGAGCGCTAGCAACGAATCTGGGAAGCCTGGCCCGGGGCCTGCAAGTCTTCTCGCAATCGCTCGGGCCCGAGTGGAAGAATACCGTCGTTGTAGTGTTGTCGGAGTTCGGCCGGACTTTCCGCGAAAACGGCAACCGCGGAACTGACCACGGCCACGGCACCGTATACTGGGTACTGGGCGGCTCGATTCGAGGTGGAACCATTGCCGGCGAGCAGCAGAGATTGGCACGCGGCACCCTGTTTCAAGATCGTGACTATCCGGTACTCAACGATTATCGGGCCGTCTTAGGCGGCATGTTCCGTTCGCTTTGGGATCTTTCGGCTCTACAAAGTTCGCGAATTTTTCAGGACACGTCTTTGCTGGATCTGAAGCTTGTTTGAATGAGCTTTGCCTGCGATCTTAACGCAGCTGGCTATCTTTGCTGCCGCGGCGGTTATATCCGCTGGAGCGTACAAGTTCGCGATCGGAGGCGTCCTGACAGGAAACGCACAACCGAACGCCCGCAACCGCCTCTTGGCGGGCTCGGGGGATCTCAGCCCCGCATTCGGCGCAATGGCTCAAGCTCGGTCCCTGAGGTAAGCGGCTTTGCGCCAGCCTGATCGCGTCTGTGACCGTTGCATCGATCTGTTCCTGCACTGCGCCTTCTTTTGCCCAACCCGTCGCCATTGCTCGCCCCCTTTAAGCGAATCATCAAACCATCATTAGAGCCCAAAGGCCAAATTGCAAGGTGCTAGCGATGTTGACCAGGGCGATCGTGAAGCAGTTCCCGGATCATTCCGTAAAGAAAGGCGGTGGTCAGGCCAAACAGGATCATTCCGTCCAGCGCCTCGAGCGAGCCCATCAGCCGCCAACGGGCTGCCAGGTCGAAATGCTCGTGGGCATAAGTCGTGATCGCGCTCAGCGAGAACAATAGCGCCGATCTGCCGTCAGGCAATGCTCCGAGGAGCACATACAGACCCGCCCACATTCCTGCCTCGAGGGCATGCAGCAGGATTGCGATCAGGGTCGCTGTGCCCAACACGACAGAGAATGTAGCGAGAAAGCCGCGTCCGCCATGCAAGAAGCGCCGGGCTCGAAGGACTTGTTCATTGAGCAGCACGAGGCCGATGACGTGAAAGATGACCGTGATGACGATCAGCGGCAGACTCCAGGCCCAATTGGC